>CAMOKN010000288.1 GCA_946617595.1 uncultured Clostridia bacterium | reverse complement strand
TCTGGCGGCATAGTCAGAGCATCCTGCTCTGGCGCCAAATGCAAGGAAAGGCTCCGAAAGCTTGCTGGTCTGTCGGTCAGCCCCTCTGTCTCGCAAGCTCGACACCTCCCCGCTGCCGGGGAGACCACGCAAGGTGAGGAGACTTGACGAAGCAGTTGGTGCAAGCAGTTCTTTTTCTCTCAAATGGGTTTTTAGAGGTTCCCTTAAATAATTAATTATGGGCAGAGGACAACAGTCCCCTGCCCTTTTCGTTATTTACACCATTTTTTATATCAGTTTTTATAATTTTTGTTGATTTTTGGACAAATACTTGCATTTTTTGTTCATTTGTGATATAATTTTTTGTGGGAGGATCCCATTGTACATTTTAACAGCGTGTACGGGAACAAGTACCGCCACGGACATATCTACAAAGGAGAACAGTACCTATGGCAGAAGAAACGAGACTTACAAGAGACGGCATACGCAGGCTCGTACTTATAGTTGACGACGAGCACGTGAACCGTCGGCTCCTTGGAAAAATAATAGAAAAAGACTACGATGTCATCTACGCAGAAAACGGTCAGGAAGCACTTGATCTTATCCGTAAGCGTGAAAAGACACTTTCGATGATACTTCTCGACCTTATAATGCCGGTAATGGACGGGTATGAGCTGCTTGCACTGCTCCATGATGACCCTAACCTGTCGAGAATACCTGTTATCGTGCTTACCTCAGAGAGAACTGCGGAAGTGAAAAGCCTTCAGCTCGGCGCGGCTGACTTTATCCCGAAGCCTTATGATATGCCGGAAGTTATCCTCGCAAGAGTAAGGCGTTCTATCGAGCTTGCCGAGGACAGCAGCATCATTAACGCTACCGAGAATGATACGCTCACCGGACTGTACACAAAGGACTTCTTTTTCCAGCACGCGCGCAGACACGACCAGTATTACCCTGAGATCGAAATGGACGCACTCGTTCTAAATGTAAACAGATTCCACCTTGTGAACGAGCTGCACGGAAGACTGTTCGGTGATACAGTCATCAGCAGCATTGCCGGTCAGATCAACCGCATACTCGATGATGCTGACGGCATCGCCTGCAGATGCGAAGCGGATACATTCTTCATGTACATTGCTCATAAAGAAAACTATGAATCAATGATGAACCGCATCGTTACGGAGCTTAACGATATAACCGGAAATTCACATATCAGTCTGAGAATGGGTGTTTATCAGAACGTAGATAAGGATATTGATATCGAGATACGTTTTGACAGAGCCACACTTGCCTGCAATTCGCTCAGAAACAATTACAACACCGGCTTTGTTATCTATGATGACAAGATGCACGAAAAGGAGCTGTATTCAAACAAACTCATCGGCGATATGGACGCCGGAGTGGAGGAAAAACAGTTCAAAGTGTACTATCAGCCAAAATACGATATACGCTCGAACGAACCCATGCTCACAAGCGCCGAAGCACTTATACGCTGGGAACACCCCGAATACGGTCTTGTGGGACCCGGAAGCTTTGTTCCGCTGTTTGAAGAAAACGGTCTTGTAAAGAAGCTCGATCACTATGTATGGAAAGAGGCTGCCGCACAGATAAAACGCTGGAAGGACAAGTTCGGTGTTACGATACCGATATCGGTGAATGTATCGAGAATAGATATATATGACACAGGTCTTGAACAGAAGCTTCTCGACCTCGTGCATGAAAACGGTCTTGAACCTCACGAGTATCTGCTCGAAATAACCGAATCCGCTT
Source organism: uncultured Clostridia bacterium (assembly GCA_946617595.1). Lineage (GTDB taxonomy): Bacteria > Bacillota > Clostridia > Oscillospirales > Ruminococcaceae > Ruminiclostridium_E. The sequence goes on along the minus strand of CAMOKN010000288.1, from coordinate 4,613 downwards.
ATACCGATGATTCACAGCAGATAATAGATACCGTAAAGAAGCTTCGCGAACACGGTTTCAGAGTCGAGATGGACGACTTCGGCGCAGGATATTCTTCACTGAATATGCTCGCAGCACTGCCGATAGACGCACTGAAGCTCGATATGCAGTTCATTCGCAAGATCACCGAGGACGAGAAGGATTTCAAAATGGTCCAGCTGATGATAGATATAGCAAAATTCCTCAAAATACCGGTCATCGCTGAGGGCGTTGAAACTAAAGAGCAGTATGATCTGCTAAAGGGCGCAGGCTGCGATATAATACAGGGTTATTATTTCTCCAAGCCTGTTCCGCCGGAAGAATTTGAGAAACTCATCGAAGCAAGAGTGAACCATAACGCATGAGGAGAAAAACAGATGATTACCATTGATAATCTGAAAATATACGGCGCAGATGTTACCGAAGGAGTAAAAAGATGTCTCAATGACGAATCGTTCTATATCGAGCTTGTCACAAGCGTTATCCCCGATGAGCGTATCGACGAGCTTGAAAAGTACATTGCATCAAAAGAGCTTGACAAGGCTTTTGAGGTCGCTCACGCGCTGAAAGGAATGTACGGGAACATCTCGCTCAAACCGATATATGACCCGATCTGCAAGATAACAGAACTGCTGAGAGAACGTAAAGATGTGGATTATTCTGAATATCTCGCAGAAGCAAAGCTCCAGAAGCAGAGACTCGTGGAGATGCACAACGACCGCAGATAAAATATTCACCCAGCTGTCTTTCGTATGAACGGAAGACAGCTTTTTGTGATTTTGAAGCAATATTAATTGACGTAAAGACAGAAAAGTGATATAATATATCAGTATGACCATATCGGAGGATATATGAAAAAAATACTTAAATATACTTTATCTTTTATAGCAGCCGCAGCTATGATAACATCATCTTTCTGCTCTTACGCCGGAAATGATGCGACAGAAAAAAACACCGGACTAACGGGCGTTGCCGATAATATCGAAAGAGGCGGAACGCAGGGCGCAGGATACAGCACGATACTTTATGACAGCTCAAACGGCTTGCCGACATCAGAAGCCAATGCCGTTATACAGGCCTCGGACGGATTCGTATGGATAGGAAGTTACAGCGGACTTATCAGATACGACGGAAACGACTTTGAAAGATTTGACGCTTCATCGGGTATATCCAGCGTCGTCTGCCTTTATGAGGACTCAAAGGGTCGTATATGGATAGGTACGAATGACAGCGGTGTCGCATTCTATGAAAAAGGAAAGTTCACATTATACGATCAGATAGAAGGTCTGAAATCATCAACGATACGTTCTGTCTCAGAAGATGCACAGGGTAATATCGTTATTGCAACCACGCTTGGGATAGCTTATGTTGACACGAACGGCGAGCTTCACCTGCTGGACGACGCGCAGCTTAACACTCAGTCCATAGATCAGCTTCAGTGTGATGATAACGGTGTAATATACGGTGTCACAAATCACGGGGCATTCTTTACTATTGAAAATATGAAAGTAACTTCATATTACAGCGGCGAGATGTTCTCCAGCGGATCGGTTTACTGCATCTGCCCGGACGGTCCGGCTGAGGGAACAGTTTTTCTCGGAACTTCTACTAACGATATAATAACAGCAAATCTGGCTGACGGCGGCATTGATTTCAGCGTGACCGATGTATCGCCGCTTGAAAGAATAAATAAGATCGCCGACATATCCGATAAACTTTGGATCTGCGCAGACAACGGCATCGGCTATATAGATGCGGACAATAACTTCGTAAAGCTCGAAAATCTCCCGATGAACAACAGCATCGACGATATTATGTATGATTATGAAGGAAACCTGTGGTTTGCTTCGTCAAGACAGGGACTGATGAAGATATCGGAGAGCGATTTCATAGATGTGAACACCGCCGCCGGACTCGGCTCTATGGTCATAAATTCTACCTGTGTCCACGGTGATAAGCTGTATATCGGTACGGATTCGGGACTGTACGCTTTGAAGACCGGAAGCTTTTCAAGGATCAATGATGATTTATCCGGACTGCTCGGTGATGTGAGGATACGCTGTATAAAAGAGGATTCCCGGGGAAATATGTGGGTATGCACCTACGGAGGTCACGGGCTTGTATGCCTGAAAAACGACGGCAGCATCACAGAATACAACAGCAGCAGCGGGCTTGACTGCCAGAAGGTGCGGGTATGTGAAGAACTGTCCGACGGAAGAATGGCAGTCTCGGCAGATACCGGAATATTCATTATAAAGGACGGGCAGGTGACCGAACATATCACCGCCGCAAACGGTCTTTCAGATGCCGACACGCTTACGATCTGTGAAGGAAGCGACGGTACGATATACCTCGGCAGCGACGGAGACGGTCTGTATAAGCTGAAAAACAACAGCCTTACACGACTGAACAAAAAAGACGGACTAAGATCGGAAGTTATCCTTCGTATGAAATATGACGCGTCAGATGATACTTACTGGATAATCACAAGCAACTCCATTGCGTATATGAAGGACGATGTTATTACAACAGTCAGGAATTTTCCGTATTCCAACAACTTCGACATATTCTTTGACGGACAAGGCGGCGCATGGATACTCAGCTCAAACGGTATCTACATAACCACTACCGCCCAGCTCAAAAATGACAGCGACATAAAATATATATTCTATGACACGAGCTGCGGACTTCCGTCGGTGGCGACTGCAAATTCAAGAAGCTGTCTTACCGAGAACGGGGATCTTTATATTTCAGGAAACGCCGGAGTGAGCCTTATAAATATAAATTCACTTCGTACAGAAAACAGCGATATTATTCTTTCGATACCTTTCATTGAGGTAGATGATGAGATCTTATCCGTAAAACAGGGGACTGTGCTGAATGTTCCGTCACATACAAAAAGGATCACGATATATGCGTATGCCCTGACATTCTCACTTAAAAATCCACGCCTCAGCTACAGACTGACAGGATTCGACGACACCGAAACGGACTCGCTGAGATCCGAAATGAAGCCGGCAAGCTACACAAACCTTTCCGGCGGAACATACAGATTTGAGCTGTCGGTGCTCAACACACTTACAGGAAACAAGGATCAGACGGTCTATATCACTATAAACAAGGAACTCGCTTTTTATGAGCAGTTCTGGTTCAAGATCGTCATCATAGTTGCAGCGGCTTTATTGATGTTCTTTATTTTCGATATCATACGCCGCTCAAGAGAAGCCGCACTCATAAAAGAGAAGGAAAAGAAGCAGATAATGCTCGACGAGGTAATAAGCGCCTTCGCAAAATGCGTCGATATGAAGGACGAATACACAAACGGTCATTCATTCAGGGTCGCTGAATATTCAAGACTGATCGCCGAGAAGATAGGAAAGAATGAAGACGAGCTGAAACAGATCTACAATACTGCTCTTCTGCATGATATCGGAAAGATCAGTATTCCGGACAGTGTTCTGCACAAACCGGGAAAGCCCACTGACGAAGAATACGCGATACTGAAGACTCACGCCGCAAACGGATACGAGATACTCAAACAGATAAATATTGCGCCCGAGCTTGCATACGGTGCAGGCTGTCACCACGAAAGACTTGACGGAAAGGGATATCCACGCGGACTTAAAGGTGATGAGATACCCGAAGTTGCACAGATCATAGCAGTTGCGGATACATTCGATGCTATGTATTCGACAAGACCGTACAGAAAGCAGATGGACGTGAACGATGTTCTTACTGAAATGAAACGTGTGTCCGGAACACAGCTGAACGAGCGGTACGTAAACTATCTGATCGAGCTTGTTCACGAGGGAAAGATAGGTCAGAGAGAACTGTAAGATGATATGAATACGTTTGAACAGATATATATGGTCGTGCAGACCGTTCCGAAAGGAAAAGTGGCTTCGTATGGTCAGATAGCAAGGCTGGTGGGAAATCCGAGACTGTCAAGAGCAGTGGGATATGCGCTGCACGTAAACCCTGATCCTGAGCATATCCCCTGCTACCGTATAGTTGACCGTTTCGGCAATCTCGCCCCTTCATTCGCATTCGGCGGTGAGAACGTTCAGCGGGATCTGCTGCGTGCAGAGGGAGTCGGATTCGATGAAAACGGCAGGGTCAGAAGAGAATTTTTCATCGAAGCATGAACGGAATGCTTTTTCACGATTTGTATATTTTCACAACATATTGCGGTTTTCCGTGACTCCGAAAGCTGCTTTATGTCTAATTTAAACAGGTTATTTTGTCTGTTATGCCGAAAATTCACAATTCATTGAAAAAAATACTTGACAAATTTTGTTATATAATGTATAATACTCAGTGGGTGTCATTAGGAGACTCTATATTCAGATCATAACTTTGTTTTGATATAAGCCTGTGCCGTAAGGCAAAGGGAGGGATATTTGATGGCAGAAATTCGTCTTGGCAAAAACGAATCGCTCGATACAGCATTAAAACGCTTCAAGCGTTCGTGTGCAAGAGACGGCGTGCTGGCTGAAGTTCGCAAAAGAGAACATTACGAAAAGCCTTCTGTGAAGCGTAAGAAAAAGTCCGAAGCTGCACGCAAGCGCAAGTTCAAGTAATGCCGATTACACAGG
>CAMOKN010000287.1 GCA_946617595.1 uncultured Clostridia bacterium | reverse complement strand
TGGGGAGGAGGGGAGGAGGGAAACTCCTTTCTCCGCGAGAAAGGGGGTTCCCTTCTCTCCTTCTCCCCGATCTCAAGCGCAGCGACCTTCTCAAGCGGCAGCATTCATCTCAGACGCGGCGGGTCGTTCACCCTGATGTATGCTGTGAATACGAAACCTGATCTGTTGCTTTCTCTGCTGAGAGTGAAATCCACTTTTATCCTTCTGCCGTCATACTCGAATCCGGACGAATATGAGGCTGTTCTGCCGCCTTCGTAACTCTCGAAACCTACGATCTGCTCACGGCAGCTTTCGAGCGCTTTTGAGAACGCTCTGCGCATATCGAGGTAATACCTCAGCTCATATGGGAGTTCCTGAGCGCGTTCGAGGACTGCGTCCGTGTCGAGACTGTAAATATCCCTCGGACAGACCGTTATCGTCGTGTCGCAAAGCGGAGGCGCTTCGACGAACAGCTGACTTTCGGCGTAAAGATCATAGATCTCATCGGGATCATATACCTCGTCCTCATATTCTCTTTTTCTGTGAAAAAGTCCCAAGATATCACTCCTGTCCGCACACTGAGTAAACTATGCTTCTTCCTTCTTTTCCGACACGTCTGACAGTTCCTGCAAATTCAAGCACAGACAGCATTATTGACGCATCGGTCGTGCGCATGAGCTTCTGGAGCTGAGTTCTGGTGAACCGCTCCGGAAGCCCATCGGGGAGGAATACCCTGTAATCCTCCGCGCGGTCGAGTCGTATCTCACAGAGAAGTTTCTTCGGAAGCTTCTCTTTTTTCATTCCCCGGCGGCGGATCCGCCGGTCGTCCTTGTAAAACAATTTCTTGTCAAGCTCCAGAAAAGAGACAATAACTGTCAGGTTCGGATTTGTAATGAAAGCCTTCAGCCGGTATAGCTCAAGAAACAGCTTTGAATATGAACTGTTTGTATGATTTGTTACCGACATTATCTCGCCTGTCTGCTCGTTTACCGCATAGTTATGCACTGTTCTTTCATACGGGTAGATGACCGTTACGTGGCTCACCGAGAGCATCTGCGGAAGCTTCTTCGCAAGATATGTGAAATTCGCGCTCTGCACCTCGAATATCCCGTTCTCGCCTGCCGCATCGGCGTAAAATCCACCTATCTTTGCTTCATGGTCCGTTTCGTCGCAGTAGTAGCATTTAAGTGTGTGATGTATCGTCTTTTCGTTGAGTGTGCCTATCGTTGTTCTCTCGCGTTCGAGAGCCTTCTGCACCGACAGCCCGAAACGAACATCGTCTATACCGGTGTTTTCGGGCGGGATATAATCAAATACCGGAAAAATCTCCTTTTCGATAAACTCCGGCACACCGTAATTCTCGTTGGAACCGATGACTCCGTCTGCGATCTCCTTCAGCGCAGGGATCGCGTTTTCTACAGCATAGCAGCGGTCTGCGGCGGCGAACATCGGTATATCGTTAGCGTTGTCACCGAACACGACAAGCTCGTCCGCTCCGGTAAGCTCCTTTATTTTCAGCACGGAATTGGCTTTTCCGGCAGTCAGCGGAAATATTTCATACCACTGATCGTTATTGTCGTATGTATCGGTATAGAATGCGCTCATAAAGCCGTTTTCCGCACAGAATACCTTATCGAGTTCAGACTTGTTCTCAGGGTTTATGAACGCCGCATAGAAGATCTCGCCGTCGAACATTCTCTCATACCCCGAAAGCGGTCTGCGGCGGCTGTCGCCTTTGCGTCTTGAAAGATGCCCTTTCAGGTTCGGCGAGTTTTCGATATAGCTGACCCGTTCTTTTCCGTCTATCAGCGCAAATACCATGGGAGTTTCGCTGTTTTCCGTAATGGCGCTCTTTATCAGTTCCGCCTGCTCCGGTGTAAAGATATTCTTTACCGGGTATTCTCCGGTCACCGGGTCATATATGAACACTCCGTTCATCACCGACACCGGAGTTCTCAGTTTCAGTCCCTTGGTCACCTCGGCGGCGGTGGTTATCCCTCTTGCGGTGCAGAATGAGAACAGCGTACCGTTCTCTGTGAACCTGTTCAGCATATCGGAAGTGCGTGGTCTGAGCTTTCCGCTGTCATCAAGGAGAGTTCCGTCAAGGTCGCTGACGTACAATGTCATACCGCAGCCCCGCTTTCGCTGAGATCGAGATATTTCACTCCGAGCTCTCTCAGTTCACTTCGCATTTTCATGACCTTGCTTTCGGGAAAGCGTCTGCCGATGCAGTCAGTGAGCATGAATACTTTCGCTCCTGTCTTTGCGGCACCTTTCGCTGTAGCTCCCACACAGCCGCACTCGTCGAGCCCGCAGAGGTAGATCTCCGAATAGTTCTGCTCCCGCATAAATTCACGGAATGTCTTTGAGGAATATGTATCGGGAAGATTCTTCTCAAAATACAGACCGGATACGATATCAAGTCCGCTGTACAGCTCGGCACCCGGAGTTCCCTTTATCGAGAAACCGATGAACCATTTGTTTGTCACAAGATCGGGGAATATCTGCGCGATATAGATGATATCGCAGCCCTGCTGTCTGTACACTGATACGGCATTATTCACCGCTCTCACCAGCTCATCGGTATTGTATGAGAATTTCGGCTTACGCTTTTCCCAAAGGTAGTCGTTCTGCATATCTATAACGATCAGTGCTTTTTTGTCAGCCATTGTGTTCCTCCGTAGAATTACTTTGATATAACATATATATTATATCATATTTCCACAAAAAAATCAACAATCGCAGGGCTGTTATATCAATATTGCGAAATTTTCAAAAACAGTTGACATCAGGCTGCGAAAAGGTTATAATATAAGGTAAGATTTAACATCATTTTTTGGAGAAAACAGGAAATACCGGTAAACTCACCCTCGTCAGCTGGCGGGGGATTGTTATAACCGGCAGGACGTGAAAGGAGACTCAGATATGGCATTTATCTATTCAGAACCCTCGCATACATTCGGTGAATATCTCATTATCCCGGGATATTCTTCATCACAGTGCATCCCCTCTAACGTATCTCTCCGGACTCCCGTGGTGAAGTTCAGAAGGGGAGAAGAAAGTGCGATAAATATGAACATACCTATGGTATCGGCGATAATGCAGTCGGTATCTGGTGAGAAAATGGCGATCGCTCTCGCAAAAGAGGGCGGGATCTCATTCATCTACGGTTCTCAGTCTGTTGAGGACGAGGCGGCTATGGTAGCAAGAGTAAAGGCTTATAAGGCAGGATATGTTACCAGCGATTCAAACCTCAGCCCTGAGATGACGCTGAAAGATGTGCTTGCACTCAAAGAAAAGACCGGACATTCAACAATGGCGGTAACGGAGGACGGAACTCCCGACGCGAAGCTTGTTGGACTTGTTACGAGCAGGGACTACAGAGTTTCGAGAATGGATCCCGATACAAAGGTTAGCACATTCATGACTCCTTTTGACAAGCTCATAACCGCTCCTGCAGAGACAACTCTGAAAGAAGCGAACGATATAATCTGGGATCACAAGCTCAACTCGCTTCCTATCGTTGACAAGGACGGAAAGCTGCTTTACTTCGTATTCCGCAAGGACTATGATTCACACAAGGAGAATGTGAACGAGCTTCTTGACGCGCAGAAGCGCTATATTGTAGGCGCCGGCATCAACACCCGTGACTATGCCGAGCGTGTTCCGGCACTTGTAAATGCTGGTGCGGACGTTCTGTGTATCGACAGCTCCGAAGGATTCAGCGAATGGCAGAAGCTTACTATAGAGTGGATCAGGGCAAAATACGGCGACACGGTAAAGGTCGGCGCCGGAAACGTTGTTGACAAAGAAGGATTCAGATTCCTCGCAGAATGCGGCGCAGACTTCGTAAAGGTCGGCATCGGCGGAGGTTCTATCTGCATTACCCGTGAACAGAAGGGTATAGGCAGAGGTCAGGCGACCGCGCTTATCGAGGTTTGTGCAGAGCGTGACAAATATTTCGAGGAGACCGGCATATATGTTCCCGTATGCTCCGACGGCGGAATAGTACAGGATTATCATATCACACTTGCGCTTGCAATGGGCGCTGATTTCGTAATGCTCGGACGTTATTTCTCCAGATTTGACGAATCACCCACAAACAAGCTGATGCTCAACGGCAGCTATGTCAAGGAATACTGGGGTGAAGGTTCAAACAGAGCAAGAAACTGGCAGCGCTACGACATGGGCGGCGACAAGAAGCTCTCATTTGAAGAGGGCGTTGACAGCTATGTTCCCTACGCCGGCTCGCTCAAATCAAATGTTACCAATACTCTCGCAAAAGTCCGCTCGACCATGTGCAACTGCGGCAGCCTGAGTATCCCCGAATTCCGCGAAAAGGCAAAGCTCACCCTTGTATCTTCCACCAGCATCATCGAGGGCGGCTTCCACGATGTTATCCTTAAAGAAAGCAGGACCGCAAGAGCTGAGTAAGACCGGTCGCTTGCGCTTCAGACCGGGGAAGAAAGAGGGAGGGAACCCCATTTCCGAAAGCGGAAATGAGTTTCCCTCCCTCTCTCCTCCCCAGACCCCTCTTCTCTCCTACCTTCCTGAAAGGCTGCACCTGAATGAATGGTGAGCTGCTCCTATTAAGGCAATACGACCCACTATAAAAGGCACGAACTTTTTAGCTCGTGCCTTTTTTGAGGTACCCATATCTCAACCAGTCTTGAGCGGCAGGGTGATAGTGACTGTGGTCCCTTCGCCGAGGGTGCTGTCTATATCGAGGCTGCCGCCGTGGATAGCGATGATCTCATCTGCCACGGCAAGACCGATGCCGGAACCTCTGACTTTGCTGTTTGCGCGGTAGAATTTTTCTTTGACGTGCTGGAGGGCATCAGGAGCGATACCGGCACCGTTGTCCCTGAACGAAAGGCGGATAGAACTCCCGCTGATATCGGCGCTTACATCTGTGCGGCCGCCTTTTTTGCCGTACTTTATGGAATTGTCGATGATGTTTATGAACACCTGACGGAGACGGTTCTTGTCCCCGTTCACTATGGCAAGCTCGTCATTTTCCGCAAAAGTGAGGGTCATTCCCTCGGTCCGGGCGCGTTCCTCATACATAAGTACCACGTCCGCAAGCTCTGCGATAACGTCAAGATCGGTCTTCTGCAATGAGAAATGTCCGCTTTGTATCCTCGAAAAGTCAAGCAGTTCTTCAACCATTTCAGACAGGCGTTCTGTCTCCTTGTTGATTATCTGCATCCCCTTTCTGCGAGTCTCCTCATCGTCGATCTCTACTACCGTTTCGCTCCAGCCTTTTATTGCAGTGAGCGGTGTGCGCAGCTCGTGAGATACTGATGATATGAATTCGTTCTTTATATTTTCGGAATTTGCAAGCTCGTCCGCCATTGAGTTGAATATATCGCACAACTCACCTATCTCATCGGATCTTTCGCTCTTTATGCGCACCGAAAAATCGCCCGACGCAAGCTTTCTCGCCGTTGCGCCTACCCTGCGTATAGGCTGAACTATGCTTCGGATAAAATAAAAACCGAGGATACCCATAAGCAGCATTATTACGGCACTGATAGCAAGCACACCAAGCGACAGCAGCACGATTCGCTCGTCTGTCTTTGTGAGAGAAGTTATCATTCGTATGCCGCTTCCGGTCAGCGCATTTATTACAGTGAATGCCATGTACCTTTCACCGCTCGGCAGCTGACCTACGTAGTGACCGTTATGGCTGACGGAATTCTTAGCGTCTGTATAATCCGGCATATCATAGCTCTCGGCAGGCGTGAATCCGCTGCTCGACAGATATACCCTTCCGTCACGGTTTATTGCCATAAGCTCGGCATAGTTCTTCTTCTCGAACTGCTCCACCGAGTTTATTATCTCTTCCGAATAATCCGAGCCCGACTGCACATAAAAGCGATCGACAACTCCGGCTACTATGTTAGCCTGAGTCTCGATATACTGCCGGACCGCGTTGTAGTAATAGCTCCTTATGAGAAAATAGCTCGCAATATCCATGATTATAAGCAGTCCCGCAACAATACTGAAACTGTTGCGGAACCACCTTGCAGCTATTCCGTTGCCGCGAAGACGTGTCATAGCTTAATATTATGCGTTGCGTCCAAGCTCGAACGCCTTTTTGTTGATCTCTATTGCCTTCTTCGGAACACAGGCATCAAGCGCGTTCTGCCATGCCTCCTCCGGAAATCCCGCAGTTTTAGAGATAAGACCCATAAGCACTACGTTCACAGCGCGTGAGCTTCCTGCCTGTTCAGCAAGGCTCAGTGCGTCTATTGCGGTGATATCAACACCTTTTGACTTTATCTTTTCGGTAAGATCCGCAGGGTATTCCTGAACTCCCATAATTACCGGCATCGGGTTTACCTGCTGAGAATTTGTGATGATCTTTCCGCCCTTTTTAAGATACGGCAGCCAGCGTGCCGCCTCGAGTTCTTCAAACGAGATTATTATATCAGCCTCGCCCTTTTCGATGACCGGCGAGAAGATCTTGTCACCGTACTTTATATATGTTACCACCGAGCCGCCTCTCTGGGACATTCCGTGTACCTCGCTGACCTTTACGTCATAGCCTGCGGAAAGGAGCACGTTTCCGAGTATCCTGCTTGCGAGCAGCGTTCCCTGACCGCCGACTCCGACCAGCATTATTGCCTTGGTTTCACTCATTTTTACCGCCTCCTTATTCCTTTATCGCGTCAAACCTGCACATCTGGCTGCACAATCCGCAGCCCACGCACAGGGTATTGTCGATCTGAGCCTTGCCGTCAGCCATTGAGATAGCCGGGCAGCCTATCTTCATGCAAGCCTTGCAGCTTCTGCACTTGTCGCGGTCAACACTGAACGGCGGCTTGTGCTTCACAGTCTTCAGCAGTGCGCAGGGCTTTCTGCATATAATTACCGAAGGTGCATCTGCCGCAAGCTCTTCACGGATCACTCTCTCCGTCTCTTTCAGATCGCCCGGATCAACTACGGTCACGCGGTCTATCCCGACTGCATGACAGAGCGCTTCAAGATCGACAGCTGCTGCCGGATCGCCGTAGATATTCTTGCCGTTTGCGGGATTGTTCTGATGACCGGTCATTCCCGTGATGCTGTTATCGAGTATAAGCACTGTTGAATTTGTGCGGTTATATGCAATATTGATAAGTCCGGTTATACCTGAATGAATGAATGTCGAATCTCCTATGACCGCAACTGCCTTGCCCTCGTACTCACCCTTCATTGCCTTGTTGAAGCCGTGAAGTCCGCTGACCGAGGCACCCATACAGACTGTAGTATCCATAGCGTCCAGCGGAGCAGCAGAACCGAGAGTGTAGCAGCCGATATCTCCGCTTACGAACACTCCGAGTTTTTTCAGCGTATAGAAAACGCCTCTGTGTGGGCAGCCTGCGCACATTACCGGCGGACGAACGGGAATAGTGTCTTCAAGCTCGACATATTCGTTCTTTTCGCCGAGGATCTTTTCACGGATATAAGTCTGTGAGTATTCCCCTATAAAGGTGAACAGCTCCTTTCCTATCGGAGAAAGACCTATCTTGCGGCAGTGAGTTTCGATAACATCGTCAAGTTCCTCAACCACATAAAGCTTTTTCACTTTTGCGGCAAAATCCTTTATCAGCTTTACAGGGAGAGGGTTTACCATACCGAGCTTCAGATAGCTTGCCTTTTCTCCGAGTGCCTCTCTTGCGTACTGATAAGCCGCACCGTTTGCGATAATGCCTATCTCATCGCTGAACATCTCAACGCGGTTGAGCGGAGATGTTTCGGCGTATTCGATGAGTTTCTTTGTACGTTCCTCGACAACGATATGCTTGGGCTTTGCATTGGCGGGGGTCATTATATTCTTTCTCGGGTTCTTTGTATAATCGTATCTTACTGTCTTTCTTTCCTCAAGCTCAACTACGCTCTGGGAGTGTGCAACTCTTGTAGAAAGCCTCAGTATGACCGGAGTGTCAAACTTCTCCGATATCTCATACGCGAGCTTTGTGAACTCCTTGCATTCGCCGGAATCAGACGGTTCGAGCATCGGTACCTTTGCACCTATCGCATGATTGCGTGAATCCTGTTCGTTCTGGGAGGAATGCATACCCTGATCGTCTGCCACCGCGAGAACGAACCCGCCGTTCACGCCGGTATAAGATGCTGTATATAGCGGATCTGCCGCAACGTTCAGCCCGACATGCTTCATAGCGCAGAACGAACGTCTTCCGGCAAAGCAGGCTCCTATCGCTGCTTCACAGGCTACTTTCTCATTCGGTGCCCATTCGCTGTACATTTCTTCCTTGTCATAAGTTGATGCAAATTCGGTTATCTCGGTGCTTGGAGTGCCGGGGTAACTTGAAACGAACTCCACGCCCGCTTCATACAGTCCTCTTGCCACTGCCTGATTGCCGAGCATCAAGCTTGCCATAAAGATCATTCCTTTCTTTTTACGCAATATTTATTAAATTATATCATAAATTCAATGATTTTGCAATAGAAAAATATGTAAAACTATGCCCTGAATGATGATTGTGGGGCGCAGCCCCACAATCCGAAGGGGTACGGGGGCGACCGGAAAGCCCCCGGTCGGGGGAGTGGGGCGCAGCCCCACAAACCGAAGGGGTATGGGGGCGACCGGAAAGCCCCCGGTCGGGGGAGTGGGGCGCAGCCCCACAAACCGAAGGGG
>CAMOKN010000286.1 GCA_946617595.1 uncultured Clostridia bacterium | reverse complement strand
GTTGAGGTCGAAGGCGCTCCGGAAAAGATCGTTGACCGATATGAGATAGGATATGATCTGAGCGGTCTCAGCAAAGAGGTGATCGCAGACAATGAATTTCATTACTGGGAAGAATGGACGGACGAAGGCATCGAAATAGAATTTTCATATAAAGTAAAGCATGGTCTTACAACGGCAATGAACACCGAAGGCAGCACAGTGACCAATGTCACAATAAACGGTCATGAGGGGGTCTACTTTATGACCCCGAATGAGACTCACTTTCTTGTATGGGATAACGGCGATTATTTGTTTGAGATGTTATTTACTGGTATAGATTACGAAACGGGAATTGAAATAGCGGAGTCAGTCAGGAAAGTGTGAGGAATATCGACAATATTATTTCAGGAGGAGCATTTATGGATTACGAATTAGACAGTATGATGGGATTTGACAAACTCGGACTGTATTTTGAAGTTCACATAGCAGGCTTTGACGGTGAAAATTTCACATACAGTGTGTATTTTAACGATGAACCCGATGACAGCAAGCTTGAGGAGACTCGTAAGGCTTTAAGCGTATTTCTGGGGTCATTCGATGAAGAGACTTTTCCGGGCTATGTCGATGTTACTAACGAAGGGGATAAACTGAGTGTTTATCTTGACCTCGGTAATACAACTCCCGGGAATGAAAACATATCAATACAAGGGATACTGAAGGCTCTGAACAATGTCAGCGGTATAAAGCAAGTGATCGTTAACGAGGATTGTGAAGGGTTCGATTTCTGAGTTATGACAGAATTAGAAATAACCAAGCAAAAAGCCGAGGCCGGTGACGCGGAAGCGCAGGACAGGCTCGGTGATATGTACCGCCTCGGCAGCGGTACGGAAAAGAACTATGAAGAAGCGCTGAAATGGTATAAGGCTTCTGAAGCACAGGGTAATATCAGCGCTCACAACCATGTCGGAGTTATGTACCAATGTGGCTATGCAGTTGAAAAGGACTGCGAAAAAGCCCGCATGATATATGAGGAGTGTATCGCAAAGGGTGATTACAAGGCTTACAACAACCTCGGAATACTGTATAACAATGGACTTTCTGTGCCGAAGGATCAGGAAAAAGCGTTCGAACTTTTCTTGAAGGCTGCGGAAAATGGCGTTCCGCAAGGCATGGAGAATGTCGCAAACGCATATACCAAAGGGCACGGCGTTCAGAGAGACTACGACAAGGCTGAGAAATGGATAATGCAGGCTGCGGAGCACGGTATGTTCTCATCGCTGGTGAATCTTGGGAGGGAGTGTTACGGCGGGAGCGACGAGGATAATAAGCGAGCATTCCGACTGTTTTCAAAGGGTGTGGAGCAAGGTCACGGTCTGTCCTGCGCCCTTCTCGGACTTATGTATGCGCAGGGGCTGGGAGTTGAAAAGAATGGCGCAAAAGCTGCCGAGTTATACCAAAGGCTCATAGATAACCCCGAAACTCCCGAAACTGAAAAGGCTTATGGATATTTCTATCTCGGTGTTTCCTACAGTGAGGGAAACGGAGTGCCTTACAGCGAAAAGAAAGCCGCAGAGCTTTATGACCGCGCGGCAGCCTGCGGAAACGACGAAGTAACAGAGAATATTGGCAGGATTTATTATGACGCGAATGACATCAAGAGAGATCTTAAAAAAGCATTTGAGTACATAAGCCTTACAGCGGAGCATGGCTATATCCCCGGTATATATATGCTCGGAATCCTGTACTATGACGGAGCGGCAGTGAAGCGTGACGATGCAAAGGCGTATGAGCTTTTCGTTTCAGCCGCTGAAAAAGGCAACGGGGACGCTATGCAGCAGCTCGGACATTTATACAGCTCTGGTATATATGTCGAAAAGGATATGAAGACCGCAGCCGAGTGGTATAAAAAAGCTACAGAAAGAGGGAACGCAAGAGCGGAAGGCTGTCTCGGCGGTATGTATCTTTGCGGTCAGGGCGTCGAAAAGGACTATCGGAAGGCGCATGAGCTTCTGAAACGCTCCTGCTCAAAGGGAGATATGACCGGTTTGTACAATATGGGGTATATGTACGATAAGGGACTCGGCGTACCGAAAAGCGCCCGTTCCGCAAGAATTTACTACAAGCAGGCGGAAAAGAACGGACATTTTACGGCAGGAAAGCGGCACGCAGATATACGGTTTATTGCAAGATCGGCAATAGAATGGCTCACACATAAGAAATAGATTTAACTGAAACAGAGAATATTATGAAATATATACACAAATTAACAACGCTGGCAATCGTCGTGGCTCTAATTCTATCGAGCTGTGCGGAGAACAAACCGAATACCGCAGCGGATAGTTCGGAAACACAGACTTCGGTTACAGAGATGTCAACGGATAGTAATTATACAGAGAATAATCTTATTATACCCGATGATAATTTGCTGAAGGAAGCCGCTGAAGCTATGCGGAACGGTGAAGTATGGCTTGCCCTGAATGCCGGAGGTAACTTCGTTCGTGCCGACTATGGTGCGCTTTCAAAGTCCTTGATGCTGATGTATATTGAGACCGGCAGTACTGAGGAGAGCTTCCACAAACTGAAGGACGCGGGCGATAATGCAGAAATTGCGGATATGACGTATGAAGAGTATCTTGAACAGTCAAAACAGCAGCTGTCGGAGGAATACCTTTCGTATTTTGACGATAATATGCGTCTGAAAGAGCTTCCGAATGAACGTGCCGCCGTTGTGCTTATGTCAGACCATTATGACGGCTTTTACAGCGAGGAATTCATTGCTAATTGTCTGCGTAGAGCGTTCGAGATGATCTCGGAGGACGAGAACAGCATAAACTCGCTTGAAAAGGCAGCAAACGCAGAGCATACGTCACCCGAACAGGCTTTGTACTGCGCGATAGGGTTAATCTTAAGTCCGGGTGGCGGCACGGTCGAAGTCTCGGTGCAGATACGAACATTGGGAGAAGAGATTTTTTCGCTCACAGAGAATATCCCGTTTGACGGAGAGCTGAAAGATGCTTTTGACGGCGGTATAACGATTAACGCAGAAAACCGCTTCGGAACTTCTTTTGGTGCGGAAATACAAAGTACATACGACATCGATATATACGAACGGCTGAAATCCCTGCGTGAACACTCCGGGACAGATAACATACAATACACTGACGGTGTTCTGCTCACGGTCACTGTGGATAATACGCTGAAAAGTCAATACATATACTGCGGGGACGGAAGCTGGTATTATTCGGATATCACAACTTCCGGTTGCCTCTTGGTTCCTGAAAATAAGACCGAGTCTGTGCTTTTTTCCGATGAGCTTATCGCTCATACCGCGCTCAATATTCTGGCGGAAGATGATAAATATGATATCGACTTCTCAGCGGTACGCGACATTACAGAGGAAAAAGGTGCTCCACGGCTTGACACCGATACTTCTTCTGTATGCGGCGAGGCTGTCTATTGTTATGTCGATGACCGGACAAGGAAAAATATCTATTTCGTAAGAAACAACGATGATTTTTACTATTCCGAGGATTGCAGCACAAGGACAGACGTAATTACCGACGGCGTGCCGTATTATCAGAATTCCGACGAGTACGAATACTTCGGTAACTCCGGGGAAGCATACTGCCGCCATGAGTTCTACGATATTTATTATCCTACGGATATCTTCGAGGGTACATGGGAGACTGTTCCTCTCGCGAAGCGCATTGCAGACGGATACACATTCGCTGGTGGATTTAATGTCGGAGTAAGCACTGAAGACTATCGATGCGAGTTATACAGGGGCAACAAAGACAGTATTGCCGTACTTCTCGATAATGACGGTAAAATAGTTTCCGCGTGGGAGTATGGCGCGGACGGTCTTACAGTTATGACAGCGGTAAAGAGCATAGAGGAAATGCCGATTGACATGAACGAATTGCTTGAACACGCCCGGACACATACAAAGGAAATAGCAGACCAAAGGGAGCTTGACAGGAAAAAGACCGTTGATGACTGGTATAAAGAGGATACGGCGAAATATGGACTTCCGGAGCTTCTCGGAGATATAACCGAGGGTGAGGCAATATCCGAGCCGACAACGGTGCAGAAATATCTTGACTTTTTCGGAAGTGGCAAGCCGTTTACTATCGAATATCGTGCTATAGGCGGGTTCAGGAATGATTACAACTACCTGACTACCAATGGGATAGACTTCTATGAAAAAGAGGACGTTTCCTCACATGATAATTCCTTCGATTATGAGATTGAAGAGATTTCTCTCGGCGATTATACCTATATGACAGACGATAACGGAGCTTTTGTCCGCTATAGGAAGGACGAATATTTCACTCCTGACGAAGTAAAGTATCATCTGCCCGACGCGCTGAAACCTTTTGACGGCATGAATTTTGTTTTGGCTTACAAGGGTACGATAAACGGCGAGGAATATGATATAGAAAAATGGGAATTTCAGAATAATAACCCTGTCTTGTTCTTCTGCCGCAACGAAAAGATAGAAGCGATAAGGTACAGTGTATTTGATCGAAAGACGGTTTTCTACATCACAGACTATTCGGAGATTGCCAATAGCGAGTTGATAAGAGTTCCGGAAAACATACGAGAAATAACGGATTGACAGAAAATACTGAAAATCATATCTTTATATGAAATTATTTGGAAAAGGATACGAAAAAAAAGAAATCAGACACGGTCATAATCGTTGTAGTAGTGATTATTGTCGTTCTTATATTACTTGACTGGAAGATAGACTATGAGCCGACGGACGATATGAAAGGAATATAAATATATGTTTAAGAAACCTCTTATTATTATCGGTATCGCACTTTTAGCTTGTTTAATTGTTGCTGTCATTGCATTCACAGTCGTTCTTGTTATTGATATGTCTCATGATGATGATTTTTTACCTTATCATCGTGAGGAAATCTACCCCAATAGTGCTTTAGAAGGAAATTTGTATATGATAGATGAGGCTGAAAAGAGCCTTGCCTCTCTTATAAACCAATATGACGATAAAACAGAACTAAACTATATAGAGTATCTTTTTTATGTTGATAAACCTCCGAGAGCTTGGTTTACATACTCAAGGAATACTGATAATAATACGCGTAAGACGATAAAAGCTGAGGTTGATATAGAAACATCGGTGTGTGATTCATTGTTCATAGAGTGGGGAGATAAAAAGCGAGTACCACTGATGTTTAATGGTAATCTTGATTCCAATCTGGATGTTGATGTGAGCACGATGTATAAAGAATATATTGATTCGCTGGGTGGGGCTGATATTAAAGAAGCGGTTTATATAACTGTTACAAATGATAAAATTTATACAAACTATTATTGATTGGAGAAACAGAATATGAGAAAAACAGTGCATAAATTAACATCACTGGCAATTGCTGCGGCTCTCGTTTTATCCGGCTGTGCGGAAAGCAAGGCTCCCGCATCGGGTGAAACAACACCGGTGGAAACCACGACTTCAACGGCTGCCGTTCAGACCGAAGAAACTACCACAACGACCACAAGCGCGGAGAAAAAAACAGAAACAACGGAGATCAGCACAACAGCCGCGGAAAGTGAGGCTGACACCACACAGCCCCGTGTTCCCGATGAAAGGCTGTCGCTTTCCCTTGAAGCCGATCAATCAGGTCCCGGAATGGAGTTTGCCCGGGTATATAAGCTCACGAACATATCGGACGAAGACATTACCGATATGCACGATAAGCTGCTCGATTTCGAGGAATTTGACGAGGCTCAGCAGCTTATTCTTGTATATGATAATAATGATACGGTCATTGTTGAATGGAACAGCGGAAACCCCGACTGGGAAAAAGCCACGAGATACTTCAATTCCGGCTCTGCGAATGATAACGGGAGCGATGACAGTGTTCTGCCTGCGGGAGCGGAGTTAAGTATCACGGCATACAATTTCGGCGACGGAGCCGCTTACTTCACAGCCACGGGAACAGCCCCGGAAGAGACAACAGCCGCTTCGACTGCCGTTACCACTACGACTGCGGCTACCACTAAGTCGAATGCCGTCGTTGATGCGATAAATGACGAGACCCTGCCCAACCCGGTAATGGACGAGAGTATTTTCACGCTGTACATAGGCGGCGGTGAGACCTGCGAAAAGTATGATGTGAAGGTTGACGCGCTCACCGCAGATATACTCGGAACAGTCGTGAAGGAATTGCAGAAGAACGATGTAACTATTGCCGTTGACAAGGTCGGAAAATATTCAATTGTTGCCCGCGATGAGGTTGAAACACTTTCTATTCTTGCAGAGGCTGAAAGAATGCTGTCAAGAGAAGCTTTTGAGGAGCTGAAACAATATTTTACAGATCCGGAGTACGCGGATATGACCTATGAGGAATACCGCAGCTTTATACTCGAATCTCTTGAAGCTGCATATCCTGGGCTGTCGAAGAAATTCGATGAAAACGGTCATCTGAAAGAAACGGACAGCAATGCCGAATATATAAGCATTTCATACAACGAAAATTACGGTGATATAACGCCCTACTGTGACAGCGAGACCGTTATAAAAGAGGGGCTGAGAGCGGCATTTGCGGATCTTGAGAATAATAAGGATCGCAAGGCTTTACTTGAGAACGGTGAGACCGTATATTTCACGATCTCACTCAGATATTACGGCGGATATGTTGTTTCATCCGCTTTGTTCCTTGTACGCATAAATAAATCGCTTGCGGGAAGCTTCCTCAATGATCGTATATTGGTAAAATTTTTCCCCGTCTGTTCCTGAATAACAAGCAGCAGGAACATATTTCACATCAAGCTGCCACTTTTCACCGAGTTTTTCTGGTGTGTGATATTTGCCCAGATGTCGGCTCTTCTTTTTTGTTGATTCAACCTTTTTCCTGAATCCAAGTCTTACAAACACGCGGTAAAGTGAACCCGGATGCCGCGAATAAGCCTTTTCTTCTCGTAACTTGCCGTACATTTCGCAAATCGATATGTTCGGATTCCGTCGGTGCAGATCCTTTATCCACTTGATCTCCTGCTCTGTATGTGCGTTCGGGTGAGGCGTC
>CAMOKN010000285.1 GCA_946617595.1 uncultured Clostridia bacterium | reverse complement strand
TTCCCCTACGACAGGAAGTCGTACAGAAGGTTTCCAAAACGCCGCAAGGATGCGGCGATAAGAGAAACCTTCGACAGACCCCCTCCTCAAAAAACTTTAATCGCTCCGCAGTTAATGGAGAAGGTTATCAGAACAGAACAAAAAGACTGCTGAACAAACAGATTTCAGCAGTCTTTTTCTATGTATAGAAGAGTATAACTAACCGAGGCGGCGCACCCGCCAATAGAAGAATGTCGCTTCGCATAACGCCGCGGGGCGTTCCCCGCCCGAGGTGCCGCACCCGCCAATAGAAGAATGTAGCTACGCATTACGCGGCGGGGCGTCCCCCGTCGCGGGACGTCCCCCGCCCCCGCATCAGCAGAAAATCGTGTCAAAACCGGTGGTTTCGATGATGTTAGTTACATTATCGTTCATATTGATAAGGCTGAAATTCTTGCCGTCGGCAAGAGCTTTTCTCATTATCATCAGAACACGGAGTCCCGCAGAAGAAATGTATTCGAGATTCTTCATGTCAACGCATATACTCGTTATCTTGCCCTTTGCCTCCGCTTCTTTGTAAAGAGCAAGAAGTCCGGGCGATGTGATGGTATCAAGTCGGCCGGTAAGAGATACATTAAGGATATCATCTCTTAACTGTACGTCCGCATTGAAATTATCTTCTTTACAGGTGAATTTGTCCACTGTACCGGGCTTGGGTGTCATTACCCAGAGATTAACGTTCGCAAACGCTTCCGTTGCCTCTCTGCGTATGTCCTCGGGTACGTCCTTGAAGGATACGAGAGGATTCGGCATATATTCTCTTATCGGGATAAGTTCAAGATCAAATCCCATGTCCGAAACAAATTTCTTCGCCTTTTCCTTGTCCTTGTCAAAGAAAATGTTGTTCGCCAATGTCGTCTTGGATATACTAGCCGCAGATACTTTTCCGATCTTTGCGGCGATCTCGGGAGGAAGTCCTGCCGTAGCGGCAACAAGAGCCTTGCTTTCCGCAGTATCAAGCTCGTTGTCCATTGTCACCCATTTTCCGCCGAATTCAAGCAGAAGCTTTCTGATATTTCCGAATACGGTCTCGATCTCAGACTGGGTAAGATACATCAGAAGTCCCTCTGTCGTGATGTGAAGCTCTCCGTCTGCCGTTTCAAGCGCTCTTCTGAGCGAAGCATAGTTCGTGGCATCAACTTCGCAGTATGAGATTTTTTCGTTATCCCCTATCGTCTGCTTTACAGCGGGCTTCATCGCGTCTATTACCGCGGGAAGATCAAAGCCGTAGTACTTTATCCCTTTTTTCGAGAGCTTTATTCCGCGCGCAGTATATCCGCAGGGCAGATCGACCACCTGCTTCGCACCGGTCTTTTCAATGAATTTGTTGCAGGAGAAAAAGCGTGCTTCAACAAGTGAACAGAATACCGGGAACGCTTTCATAAGCGCTTCGATTATCTGCGGCGGCAGCGCCGAGGCTCTTTCTTTCGCGTCCGCTCCGAAAACGGTGAATCCGAGCGTCTTGCGCAGTGCTTCCGAGTCTTCGTCTCCGATCGCGGAAGTGATCTGAAGACAGGACTGAGCTGTGCTGTACACAGGATTGACTTCTTCCCTTAACTTTTCAATGCTGAGTTCTTCTGACATAATGACCTCCAAAAATAAATGTAGGGGTTGCCGAATTCTACTGTATTTATATTATACACTTTTTTTCGTTTTTGTGCAATACATTATTGTAATTTTTATTATTTTATGCAATTTGCACAATCGGCTCTTTGGTTACCGGATATGCCATACAGGAGATAATTTGTTCTAAGCGCCTGTATTCCGACTGTCGGAGTTACTTGATTTTGTAAATTGTGCCCAATAAAGTGCAGAATTAATTGTAGTTAATCAACAAATATGTTATAGAGCAGAAAAAAGTCGAAAAAAGTGCTAAAGATTTTTAGAATTCTTCCGATATTCTAAATATGGAAGGTAAAATGAATGTAAGTTATCCTGAGTTGATACGCGGATAAGTCTGCCTTTGCCTTTCATAAATCTATGAAAAGCTTCATAAAAAGGAAGGGATTATTATGGAAGAAAAGAACTCATCTCTTACACAGCACTTTTCGATCGGAAAACTGTTCCTGTATGTACTGCCGACGATATTTGCGGTACTTCTCGCATCGCTCTATACGATCGTTGACGGTATCTTCGTATCGAATTACGGCGGAACTGCCGCTTTCGCAGCACTTAACCAGGTCGGACCTATCTTCATGATCGTCGCGGCTGTCGGAGTTATGTTCGGTACCGGCGGAAGCGCACTGGTCGGCAAGATTTTAGGCGAGGGTGATAATGAGCGTGCGAACGGCGCATTTTCATTTATCGCGTACTGCATGATCGCCGTCGGCATTATCATTTCAGTGATACTGTGGTTTACCATAGAGCCGATACTCCAGGCACTCGGAGTTACGGAAACAATGATGCCCTACTGTATCGCTTACAGCCGCATCATTATCCCGGCAATAACACTTTTCATGCTTCAGTTCTATTGCCAGAGCTTTCTTGCGACTGCAAAGAAGCCGGGACTCGGACTTGTTTTCACGATCTGTGCCGGCATTACAAATGTCGTAGGTGATGCGCTTCTGGTCGGAGTTTTCTCCGGAGGCGATCCCCTCAAAGCAGTCCAGGGTGCTGCCGCTGCTACTGCAGGCGGTCTTTTCATCGGCGGACTCCTTCCTATGATATATTTCGCCAGCAAGAATTCAAGCCTTCTGCGTCTCGGAAAACCATTGACTGATTTTTCGATGATACTCAAGACCTGCGGAAACGGCATCTCCGAATTCTTCACAAACATCTCCGGCTCCCTCATCAACGTTGTTTACAACAGCCTGTTTCTCTACATGATCGGTGATGTCGGCGTTGCAGCTTATGGTACAGTCGGTTATGTCAATGCGATTTTCACCGCTATCGCTACCGGCTTCGTCCTCGGCGTATCACCGCTGATCTCGTACAACTACGGTGCCGAGGATACGGACAACCTTAAGGATCTGCACAAGAAGAGCATCTTGCTCGTTATCATTTTCAGTGTCGTCTCCACTGTCATTATCGAGCTTCTGTCGCACCCGCTTGCAAGCGCGTTCTCCCACGGAGATGAAATGCTCATGCAGATCACGATCGACGGTCTTTCGATCTTTACGCTGTCCTTCCTGTTCAAGGGTATCCCGACTTATGCTTCCGGACTTTTTACCGCCCTCAACAACGGTAAGGTCTCCGGCATTATTTCGATCGTAAGAACGCTGGTATTCAACCTTGCTACCATTGTTGCAGTACCGGTCATCTTCTTCTATCTGTTCGGTTCGAGCTATGAAGCTGCATTCTACGGCGTATGGTATTCCGTAGTATTCTCCGAGCTTCTCGCGACATTAATGTCGTTCCTGTTCTTCCGCGGATATAAGAAGAGATATAAGTACGCGTAAACAAATTCACAATTCACAATGCACAATGCACAATTGTGGAGCGTGCTGTGCGCGCATATCTGAATCGTGACGAAACTGATTGGTTTTGTTTATGGATAACTGATTTAGTATAATGACAGAAAAAATCTCTCCGATATTACATCGGAGAGATTTTTGTTGTTTGTTAAATATCAGATTCACTTTTTGCTTTCTGTACCTGTGCAAGCTGCATTCCGAGCATTGAAATCTGCTGCATTATCGCATTCGCTTTCTTGCTCCGCCCGGCATCGTCGCTGTCCGAAACAGTCTGACCGTTCCTTATCTCAGCTAATTGTTTTTGCAGTTCGGCAATTATCTTCTTTATCTGCTCTTCCTGCAAGGATCTCTCTTTTTCTTTAAGCTCTTTCTCCAGCGAAGCCCTGCCCTCGCCGGAAATATCAAGCGTGTCCTGCTTCCGGCTCTCCCGCATGGCTAAGAATTCCGCAGCTGCCTTTGCATCGCCTTCCGGAATATAAATGCCCTCGGTCTCAACTTTTTCGATCAGCGCTTTGGCAGTAGGCTGGCTGGTAAGATGATTCAGCTCAGATTTTGATACATTTGTGAGTATTCGCATATATATTCCTCCCCGATATCTTATACTGAATTAGTATCCATAAACAAAATCGAGTAATTTCGTCACGATTCGGATTTGCGCGCACAGCGCGCTCCACAATTGTGCATTGTGAATTGTGCATTGTGCATTTCTTTCATCACAGCTCAACGCCGTTCTTTTTAAGCAGCTCTCTTGCGCTTTCAACGGAATCTATCCCAGTAGGGTTCTTGATAGGCGCAAACTCCTTCTCCCTTATGACCTCGTATGGGAGACAGGAGGAAAGCTGATGTATCATATCGAGAACAAGCTGCTCGAATTTGAAGCCGTTCGGCTCCGCGGGCTTTATCAGAGTGCCGCTTTCGTCGATATACGGTATCTTCTTCCTGACAACGTGGAGCGGCATCTTGTCGTCCGCTACGCCTGCAAGCTCGCTCGTGCGGAAAAGGTAGTTCAGTATAACTCCGTAATTGTATGCAGGCTCGCCGTTCTTATCCTTCGCGTTCATCATCTCGTCGGAAAGCTCGTAATACTCCACAATGGACGGTCTGCCGTCCTCAAGGCACATCACTCCCACTTTCTCGTCCGGCGCCGCCTTTCGCACCACCTTCGCGCCCACGGAAACACCCGCAAGGACTGTCGCGCCTACGAAACAGGGATCGCAGATGCGCTGGAGAACGTTGTCAACAGCGAAAATGTCTATCCACTCTATCCCCTCATCGTCAAGTATCTTATCAAGACCCGCCCGGCACATCGACGAATACCAGCCCGCATTGCCGTTCGGAGAAGTGGAGATGCGGTCTTTTGCTTCCATATAAGGCCTGCCGTTAAAATCGCAGGCGGGAGCCATATCCTGCCGGAAAAACACGATCCGGTCTTCCCTATATCCGAAATAATCGTGATCTTTGAGGAATGCAGCTGTCTTGTCGTGGTTCTTCTCGCTCGTCATTATGAAAAGCCTTATCCATGTGTCCGTCTCTCTTACCACATCAAGAAGATTGCTGATAATGCGCTCGAAGATATAGACCGGCTTGGTAAGCCCGATGTCGTACATTCCTTTCGGATCGTCGGAGCCGAGACGAGTTCCCATTCCTCCCGCAAGCAGAAGCGCAGCAGTCTTCCCCTCTTTTATCGTCTTTACGCCGATATCGTGAAGCTCCCGCTCGCGCGCTTCGATCTCGCTTCTCTGCATCGCGTCAAGCGGAGCAAATACACCGCGTCCGTCACCTGCACCGTGGTTTATCCTGCGGAGAACAGAAAAGTCCGTTTCCGCGATCTGCTGTATCAACGATCGCTTCTGCGCGTCGGATAGTTCGTCAAAGAACCGGAAAACGTGCTCCTGACCGATATCGGACATCTTTTTTCTTGCTTCTTCGTAATTCATCATCATTTCCTCCGGTTGTTTCCGGCATCGCTGTATTTGTTACAGCCGAAGGGGCGCCGGGTATCGCGGTATTTATATATCTATTATATCATAACAGCCGGCATAAAGCAAGTATCATTTTACGGTATCAGCGGCGGAATCTTTATGCGGTGCCATGATGACGGAGCGATCGGTGTTTTTCGGGATACTGACCTGCGGGGGAGTTCTTTTTGTCACGATATCATTGATCCGGCTTTCTTTATAACACGCTCATAAACTTCCATTGCATAATCATGCTTTTTCTTTATATCATCGAGCCGCCCTTCTTTTCCCGCACACTCAAGCTCGTAAGCAAGTTCGGAGAATCTGACCGCGCCTATCATCTTTGATGTGCTTTTGAGTCCATGTATCAGCACGGTATATCGTTTCAGATCACCGTTTTTCAATGCCGATTCAAGCTGTGCGGTCTTTTCCGTTTTTTCCTTGATATAGGTGTCAAGCATTTCACGGTAGAAGTCCTCTTCATTCATGCAATATTCCAGCCCGACATTTTTATCTATCACATCATTTGTCTCTTCGTCCTGCGTGTTTTCCTGCACTGGATCGGCGTGAGCCGTCTGTTCCGCGGCTGTATCATCTGCTGCGGCAGCAGGAACGGGATCCGCAGAGGTCCCGCCGGTCCTGATGTCAGCGTCAGCGGTCTTATATCCGATTTTTTCGGCGGGCAGATACTTTTTGAGTATCATTTCAAGACTTCTGACTTCTATCGGCTTCGAGAGATAATCGTCGAAGCCTGCCGAAAGATATTCCTCCTTCGCGCCGACTATGGCATTGGCGGTCATCATTATCACCGCAGTGTTCTCGCCCAGCAGACCTGCA
>CAMOKN010000284.1 GCA_946617595.1 uncultured Clostridia bacterium | reverse complement strand
CCCTCACCCTCCTGAAAGGCGAATAGCTGGATCAACAGTATCGGCTCACAATTTCACAACAGAAAAAGCACAGAGTAACTTAATTGCTCTGTGCTTTTGCTTATACGGTTTTCTCAATACATATCGACTATATCTACGCCCTGATAATAGAATTTAAGGATCTGATCGTAAGTATAGCCATAATGCGATGCAAGTATATTTGCACCGTGCTGGCTGAACCCTACACAATGCCCGTAACCGTATGTCGTGATAGTGAATGTGTCCGTACCCGCATCATAATCTATCTTGAAGCAGTGAGAACGGATATTATATTCAAGTATCTGCTCACGGAATACGCGTCCGGTTATCTTAACATCTCTTGTACCGTTGTTGTATGTGCTCTGACCGCCTATCGTCATCTGACCTACATAAATGTCATCTATGTAGGATTCGATAGTGAACCACTGCGACGGATCACCCGAAAGAACAATGCCGGTATTCTTCTGAACATAGTCTTTCAGTTCCTGCGAGGTGAACGTGGGCTTTCTGCCGTAGTTTATATCGTATTCCTCATCTATAAAGCTCGTGTCGATGCTCTGGAGATAAGGATAGTCAACACCCCATACATTCTTTGAGGAAGCAGTTCTGCCTGCTGTAGATGCCGTATATACCGCCTGTATCATCACTCCGTCATAGTACAGAGCCTTTCCGAGTACCTGTCTTACAAGATTTATGACCTTTTCGCTGGGCTTGCTCTTCGCTATGTAGGCGTTTTTGCCGTTCATATTGTAATACTTGATATACGTATATGCAGCGATCGCCTGTGCCTTTATCGCTTCATCATCAAATATATCGCTTATCTCCGCCATTACCGCCGCTGAAACGATATTCAGCGCAGTATCGGTGATGATCGTGCCGCCTGCGTTTACGGTGAACATCTCGTTATTGTCCGAATATACCGGCTCTGTCGCAGCGGAAGTAGTCGTTGTGGTAGTGGTTGATTCGTCAGTCTCAGATGCCGAAGTGGCAGTCTCGGACTCAGAACTGTCCGGAGGTATCGTAGTATCGCTGGTGATATACGTCACATCATGCTCGTCCGTAACATCTTCAACGTCTTCGTCGTCCTCAGGCTGCTCGGTTTCTGAAACCTCTGTGGGGGCCGGAGTAGTTGCCGCCGTCTCAGTCACAGAAGTCGTGGCAGTCGTCGTCGTGGTTGCCGATGCGGTCGTTGTAGTTGTGAGCTCGGACGTTGTTTCCGGCGGCGTTGTGGTCGCGGAAGTCAGCGGGACCGTATAATCAAGGTCGTCTCCCTGCATCACAAAGTCTGCCGGGACTGTTGTTGTCTCAGCCTTGGTGACATCGGCTTCCTCCGGCATCAGGAGCATCGTTTCGGTGCGCGAATAATCCGCAAGTCTGGGCTTTTTCGCGCTGAGCACGTTCAGTTCAGTTGCGTATGTATATACCGCCATGCCTTCCTCATTGACTCCTGAGGTCACGGCAGGTGCCGCCTGCTGTCCTGAATTTTCCGCGACAGCAGTTTCGATACTCATATTTATGCTTTCGACAGTCTGCATTATTCCGAACAGAAATACATACAGACTGATTATAAACAGAGAGATGATTATTTTTATTATCGATCCTTTTTCCGTTATAAACACCTCCGTTGACAGCTTATGACCCTCGTTCGGGGCATACTGTTATTACTGAACACTGTAATTCTCAAAATCTTTGATATAGCTGGGATCCCACTTTCTTCCCGCCCACTGGGTAGCGTAATTTTTGTAGTACGCGTCAAACATCTTGCGCTTTACATTTCCGTCATCGTCAAATCCGGTGTTGTCAATAAAGGTAGATGTATCAAGTGTGGGATTCTCATTCTCGCGCACCTTGCGTCCCATTACCACAAGACGCATATCGCTGAACATCGAGAAATCACAAGTGGAAAGAGTTATAAGTTCATCGCCGTACTCGAGATCCACGCCTGTGTAGAAATAGCTTCGGTCGAGAACTTCGGCAACGTAGTTGTCAAATTCGCTCTTTGTGCGGAAATACACCTGGTTCCAATAATCGAACACCTCGCCGTGCTGGCTGTTGGTGTTGGTGAGGAACACCGCGAAAATAAAGTATTTGTTGCGGTTATAGAGCGTGTCGAACTTTATAAGATAGTTCTCTTTGAGAAACTCCATTCCTTCCTTGCGGAAATGCGAAAGCGGCTGGAAGTAGTTGTTTGTGATAAGGTTATGACCGTAGAGCAGAAGGTTTCCGGGCATTTCAGTGGCTGTGATCTTTCCCTGATAGTCAGCGAAGATCGTTCCGTTCTCGTTCGGTCCCTTTTCAAAGGTATGGTGCAGGTAATAGTCATTGTTATCTGTCTGTACCACGGGCATCTGTATGTAGGGATACATCTCTATCCAGCCAACGAAATCACTGTTCGTCTCGTAGAACGGCAGCATATCAGAAAGTATCTCCACCTGTTTCTGCTCGTTTCCGCTCTGGTCGGAATCTTCATCGTCGCTATCGTTCATCAGCACCGTAATGGTGTCATCGGTAGGATTTTCCTTCTTCTGTTCAACATAGCTCTGAACTTCCTGCGTATTTCTCTGATCCCTGAACACGTAGAAGTTCAGCATTATAAAGCCTGCGGTAAACAGGACAATGATAGATACAAGAAGAATGATCTTCCTGACAGCCTCGCCGGTGGAATCTCCTCTCCACGGCAGCACGCCGCTGAGAAAAGTCTCGACAGGACCCATTTTTCTGCGCTTTTTGGGTGGGCGGCGCTTCGGAGCGTTTTTCTTTTGCGTTAATTCAATGTCGGGCATTTATATCAGTTCTTTCAACCTCAGGCAGTAGTTGTTGTTGCGGGAGCGGTGGTATCATGAGTCTTGTAGTATTCATCGAATCCCTTTATCTTGGAGGTATCCCACTTTCTGCCGCCCCAGCTTCCGCCATATACCTTGTACCAGTAGTCAAAGTAAAGCGGATCAAGGTTAAGGGTAGCCTTTGAGGTATCTACTTCCTCGCTCTCGCCTTCTCTTACTCTGCGTGCGAATAATACGAATCTGGTGTCTATGTTGTTACCGAGCGGATAGTAGCAGGTAGAGAGCGTAAGGAGCTCATCGCCGTATTCAAGATCAACGTCGGTATAGAACTGGCTCCTGTCGAGGATATTGCCGAGGTAATCATAGAACTCGCCCTCGCTGGTGATAGTTCTCTGTCTGTAGTATCTGAACACTTCTCCGTGCTCTTCCTGGGTATTTACGAACATTGCCGCGAACACCTTGTACTTTCCTTCTGACCATACGGTATTGAAGGTGACTACCGGATTATTTATGTACTGCTGTATCGAGAAGCCGGTAGCCGATCTGTTATATCCGCTTGTGTACCACGGGCAGTATGTGGTGAGCTTTGCGAAGCTCGGTCCTGAGATCATGTTGTGACCGTAGATTATGGTGTTTGCCGGTCTTGTACGTGTCGTGAACTCGCAGAGGTAGTCAATGAAGCAGGCACCGTTCTTTATCTCATTCTTTTCATAGTCATGTTCAAGATAATAGCTGTTGTCTTCGCCCTGAACACAAGGATAATCTATAGGGGTCCCGGGGACTTTTATCCAGCCTATGATATCATCGTTCTTTTCCACCCACTCGGTGTACTCGTCCATAACCGGAAGAGGCGGAAGCGTTGTGGTCGTGGTGGTCGTTACTTTCGGAACTGTGGTCGTCGTTACCTTAGATGTGCTTTCCTCGGCGGAAGTAGTGGTATCGGAAGTCTGGGATTCCGAAGCATTTGCGTCCGCGGCGTTGTTTTCGCCTCCGCAGGCACCTGCGGACAGCATCATTAATGCGGCAGCTGCCAGAGCTGCGGCTCTTGTGAGCTTGCTTTTTCTTG
Organism: uncultured Clostridia bacterium; assembly: GCA_946617595.1. Taxonomy (GTDB): domain Bacteria; phylum Bacillota; class Clostridia; order Oscillospirales; family Ruminococcaceae; genus Ruminiclostridium_E. The sequence goes on along the minus strand of CAMOKN010000284.1, from coordinate 3,383 downwards.
ACATAGTATTTTCATTCCTTTATATTATAATATTGTTTCGGGGATGTCCCGTTCGTTTACATTATAGATCGCATCAGTAGCTCAGAAGCTTGGAAGAATCCCATTTTCTGCCGCCCCACGAACCGCCGTCGCGCTCGTACTGAAATCTGAATTTCAGAGGGTCTGGATTTCTCTGAGCTTTTGAGACATCTACTTCTGCACTTTCTCCGCTGCGCACCTTTCTTGCGAATACCGCAACTCTCGTGTCAGCAGCTTCTTTTGTATAAGGGTAGAAGCAGGTGGAAAGAGTCAGTATCTCATCTCCGTAGGTGAGATCAACGTCAGTCCAGAGAACGCTTCTGTCCATTATATCGAGTATGAAATTATTGAATACGTCCTGTGTCTGGAAGTTCAGGTAGTTAAGATAAGGATAGACCTCACCGAGTTCTTCCTGGGTGTTGAACAGAACGCAGGCGAATACCTTCCACTCCGCGTTTTCATACAAGGTGTTGAAAGTCACGGTAGGGTGATCTCTGTAAAACTGCAGCGGGTCGCTGCTCTCCTTCGGGGTGTAATATCTTGAGAGTTTTGCGAACATCGTATCGCCGTTCCACATATTATGTCCGTAAAGTACGGTATTTGCAGACAGCTGTCCGTTTTCAAACTTGTTGCGGTAATCCGCAAATATTGCGCCTCTCTGCGCGGATTCTTTCAGGAAGTTGTGATCGAGGTAATAATCGTTGTCGTCAGCCTGAACAACGGGATAATTGATGTTCACGACCGGGTCCTTTTCACTTCCGAGCTTTACCCAGCCCACAACATCGGAGTTCTTTGAATACAGTTCAAGGAAGCTCGGCTGTATTCCGGGGACATCGGCTTCTATCTTCTCTATCTCCTTATCGGAGAGGTTCAGTGAGCCTATTATCTCTTCTCTTGTCTTCGTGACTGTCCCGGTAATGTCCGAATCAGGGTAGATGTCCTCGATCTGCTTATCAACGATGACCGTGTTTCTTGTCTCATCAGCGATCTGATACAGAACGGTTCCGCCGGTTATGACGAATGCGACCACCGCGACATCGAATATGATCTTGCGGACGGATTCGCCCACTCCGTCTCCCTTTACGGGGAATATCGCTCTTGCGGCGCGAACAAAAATATTCGGCTTTTTCTTCTTTCTGTCCGAATAATCGTCGTCATCGTATATTACTTTTTTTGCGGATCTCTTCCTGTTCTTCACTCCGAGATCCGGTATATCATCGTCATCATCGTCGTCATCGCCATAGCCCGCAGTGATGTAGCTGCCCATATCCGACTCTTCATCAACAGGCATCTCGTATTTTTTTTCGGAGCCGTTAACGCTCCTTTTTCCTCTCGGTCTCTTTGAAAATCCCGACATAACTTCTCCTTTTTTCATCAGACCGCCGGCGGATCCGAAATATCCCAAAGCGATCTGCGCGGCGCTGCCTTTTATTTATGGGTTTTTAGAGGTTCCCTTATATGATTATTTCAATTCGTTTATAATGATGTTCAGCGCAGTCAGTGCAGTCTCATAACGTATGGCTTCACGGCTGTCCCGCGCTTCAGGGAACCCCCTGCCGCCGAACAGATACCTCTGCGCATACGTATTTCCGGCTGAGGAAAAACCAATATACACCGTACCGACCGGCTTTACGGGAGTTCCACCGTCGGGACCGGCTATACCGGTCACAGACACCGCGATATCCGCACCTGATGCAAGCCTTGCGCCGTTCGCCATCTGCTCTGCCGTTTCTTCTGAAACCGCACCCACTGCGGCAAGAGTTTCCGCCCTGACGCCGAGCAGTTTCATCTTTGCTTCGTTTGCATAAGTCACAAACCCGTATCCGAACACCTCCGACGAGCCCGGAACAGATGTTATCTCCGCAGAGATAAGTCCGCCGGTACAGCTCTCGGCAGTCGAAAGGATAAGTTTGCGCTCCTTTAGTAATTGTACTACATTTTCAGCTGTTTTGTCAAGTTTTGTTACCACTTTGTAATAAATTCCTTTGAAATTTTTATTTATTTTTCACAAAAAGTAATATTTTGAGCATTAAAGTTTGAAATCCTTGACTGTAATACCCTGAATTGCCTTTTCGATAAGCGGCGAGAAGTCAAATCTTGCCTCCGCCTTTTCGACGTCCTCGATCACCGGTCTTGTTTTCGGATGCTTCGGCGTGAACACGGTGCAGCAGTCCTCATAAGGCTGGATAGAAGTCTCGAAAGTTCCTATCCTGCGGGAGATCTCTACGATCTCCTTCTTATCGAGCCCGATGCACGGTCTGAACACCGGCACCTCTGCGACCTTATCGGTACAGCCGAGTGCCATGATCGTCTGGCTTGCGACCTGACCGACGCTCTCACCGGTTATTATCGCCTTATAGTCGTGATCTGCGCATAAACGGTTGGCAATTTTTATCATAAGTCTGCGCATAATGATCGTGAAATATTCTTCCGGGCAGTTGTCCCTGAGCGCCTCCTGTATCTCGGTGAACGGCACGATGTAAAATCTGATATCTCCGCAGTACGGGACAAGCTCTCCGCACAGTTCCTCCACCTTCATGAGCGCACGCTCGGACGTATAGGGCGGACTCTGGAAGTGGACAGCATCGACGCCGATACCGCGCTTCGCCATCATATATGCCGAAACAGGACTGTCAATACCTCCCGAAAGCATCACCAGTGCAGTGCCGCTGCTCCCGACGGGTATCCCGCCGACCGCGATTATGCGCTGTGCGCTGAGATATGCGTTTGTGTCACGTATCTCGCACAGCACAGTAACGTCCGGCTCATGCACATCTACCGTTAGATGAGGGTACGCCTCAAGTATCGCAGCACCGAGATCGCGCTGTATCTCCGGTGTTTTCAGCGGAAACTTCTTGTCAGAGCGCTTTGCATCTACCTTGAAGGTCTTTGCTCCGGCGAGTGCTTCTTCAAGATAGGGGATACCCTGTTTTATGATCTCTTCAAAATCCTTCGGAAGCACCGCCGCACGCTGTACAGCCGCGACCCCGAAAGTCTTTGATACCCATTCCGCAGTCTTTTCTATGTCACAGCCGTCCGTTTCGGGAGTGATATAGACTGTTGACTGGTTTCTGGTAATGTGAAAATCTCCGCAGTTCTTTATCCTGCGTCTTATATTGCGGACGAGCAGGTCCTCAAAGGTGTTCTTGTTCAGACCTTTTAAGGCGATCTCGCCGTATTTTGCCATTATTACTTCCTGCATTTCTGTTATCTCCGTTTCTTATGTTTACCCGGGAATATTTATTAAGGCAATACCGCACAAATAGACGCACAGCGCTTGCTTGCAGAATATTCCGTCATCTTGCACAGAAATTCCTTGACTTGCGCCAGCAAGCCTGCGTCATTTCTGTACAATCTGACGAAAT
>CAMOKN010000283.1 GCA_946617595.1 uncultured Clostridia bacterium | reverse complement strand
GGACTGAAGCTCAGAAAGGTACCCAAGGACGAAATAAAGAAGCTCGTTGAAGAAGCTGCAAAGATACTTGATATAGCTCACCTGCTCGACAGAAAGCCGAAGGCTTTATCCGGCGGTCAGAGACAGGGTGTTGCGCTGGGACGTGCGATAGTACGTGATCCGCAGGTATTCCTGCTTGAGGAGCCGCTCTCTAACCTCGACGCAAAGCTTCGTGCGCAGATGAGGACCGAGCTTTCAAAGCTTCATAAGAAACTCGGTACAACGTTCATCTACGTTACACATGACCAGATCGAAGCTATGACGATGGGCGACAGAATAGTTGTAATGAAGGACGGTTATATCCAGCAGATCGACTCGCCGCTCAACCTCTATGAGAACCCTGTAAACAAGTTCGTTGCAGGATTCATCGGCACACCTCAGATGAACTTCATCGACGCTAAGCTCATTATGATGAACGGTAAGTTCACAGTTGAGTTCGGCTCAGAAGATACAAAGACCTCCAGAGGAAGAAAGTTCTACGTTGAGATCCCGTCAGCCAAGGCTGATCCTGAGGCTCTCCAGTATTATGTAGATAAGGACGTTATCCTCGGCGTTCGTCCCGAGAGCATCCACGATGAAGAAATGTTCCTCTCCGCTGCAACAACAGGCGTTATCGAAGCTAACGTCGATGTTACAGAAATGATGGGCGCAGAAACATATCTGTACCTCACCTGCGAAGGAATGCCTATCACAGCAAGAGTATCTCCTCGCTGCACAGCACGTCCTCAGGACGTAGTAAAGCTCGCTATCGATCCTAACAAGATCCACCTGTTTGATGCAAACGACGAGCACGCTATACTTTCATAAGAAATAACATTATGCCGTACCGTGCTTTTGCGGTACGGCATTTTTGCATTAAGGAGAAACTATGAGTGAAACCACACATCGCAGCGTTGAAGAAATACGTGCGGAATACACACAGATATATACAGAGAACATAAAACGTGAAGGCGCTGACAAGCTGCTCGACTATCTGACAAATAAAAGCGATTTCTTCACTTCGCCTGCAAGCACAAAATATCACAGCGCATACGAAGGAGGGCTTGCACAGCACTCGCTGAATGTTTACCACTGCCTTAAAGATTATCTCGCACGTCCGAGAGTAAAAGAAATATACAAGGTCGAAAACTACACAGATGAACAGATCGCATTAGTTGCGCTGCTGCACGATCTGTGCAAAACTAACACGTACAAAGTGGATTACCGTAACCAGAAAAATGAACAGGGTCAATGGGAGAAGGTCCCGTATTACCGGACGGAGGAGCTTCTGCCTTATGGTCACGGAGAAAAGTCGGTATATATGATAAGCGGATTTATGCGTCTTTCGCGCGAGGAAGCAATGGCTATACGCTGGCACATGGGGTTCTCTTACGGCGATGTGAACGACCGCAACCTCGTCGGCAAGGCGTTTGAGATGTATCCGCTGGCATTCGCTCTTTCTACCGCCGATATGGAAGCCTCTTACTTCCTCGAAAGCTGATACCGCCGCTTCTCCCCTAATCCAGTGACCAGTCCGCCTCTTGACCCTGCTGAAAGGCTGATAGCTTCGCGATTAAACCGATAAGTATCTGCTTATATTAAAAGAAAAGCGTAAAATGGTTGTAATTTTCTGAAAAGTATGCTATAATATAATGGTAATATCGCACAAATAGACGCACTGCGCTTGCTTGCATCAATGCAGTCAAAGCGCAGCACGATGCGGCGTACTTCGTGAAAGGGGTCTGGGGAATAACCTTTTGTTCACGGCACGATGCCATGCAGGAAGTTTCCAAAAGACCGCAGGAGGCGGTCAACAAAGAAACTTCCGACACAACAAGGTTTTCCCCAGCCCCGAGCGAAGCGGCAATGGGAGGGATAGCAGGAGTTGTCGAATCTGACAGAAAAAGCAATAAAGGCATCGGCGCTGAAATTATTGAATGAAAAGCCGGTCAGTCAGATCACCATAAAGGATATAGTCGAGGACTGCGGCATCAACCGGAATTCTTTTTATTACCACTTCCGCGACCTTCCTTCATTGTTGGAGGAAATGGTAATGGAACAGGCAGAGGAAATAATTGCCGAATATCCGACCATTGACTCGCTGGAAGAGTGCATCGAGGCTGCGATAAGCTTCGCCATGAACAACCGCAAGGCAGTGATGCACATATATAATTCCGTCAGCCGCGATATATATGAGGAATATCTGTGGCGGGTGTGCCAGCACGTTGTTACCGTCTATATAAACAGCATCACCAAAAATTACCGGGTAAGTGATTATGACAGAGAAGCATTTATCAGTTTCTATAAGTGCTCGTGCTTCGGGCTGATACTCGACTGGCAGCGAAACGGTATGAAAAGTGACATCAAAAAACAGTTCCTTCGTATGCTGGAGCTGAAAAAAGATCTAATAGAAGAATATGCAGAGAGGTTCTCAGAAGCCGATGCAAAGGCGGACAGCGCAGGCAGCAAGCAATAAAATTGTTCTCGATACGGGACAATTGACCCCTGAGATGTTGCATCCGGACCCTTATGATGATATACTATATTCGTAAGATACGGCAGTGAACGGGATATTCCCGCAGAAGAAAGGAACATAAAAATGGCAAAGGCACAGGCAGCAAAGAAGGTTCTCGAAAAGCCCATAACAGCGGAAGAAAAAAAGAAAGCACTCGATGCGGCAATAGCTCAGATAGAAAAACAGTTCGGAGCAGGATCGGTAATGCGTATGGGAGAAAAAGCGGCGCTTGACGTTGAATCCCTGCCCACCGGATCTATCGGTCTTGATATGGCGCTTGGCATAGGCGGGCTACCGAAAGGACGTATCATTGAAATATTCGGACCTGAATCCGGCGGTAAGACCACAGTAACGCTCCACGCGATAGCTGAAGCTCAAAAAAGGGGAGGTATCGCAGCTTTCGTGGACGTTGAACACGCCCTCGACCCCGTTTATGCAAAGCGGCTCGGAGTTGATGTGGATCAGCTCATCGTTTCACAGCCCGATACAGGCGAGCAGGCACTCGATATTATGGAAGCGCTGGTTCGTTCGGGTGCAATAGATATTATTGTTCTCGACTCGGTTGCAGCAATGGTAACAAAAGCCGAGATCGACGGCGATATGGGAGATACTTTTGTCGGCGTTCAGGCAAGACTTATGTCGGGCGCAATGAAAAAACTGACAGCAGTTATTTCAAAATCCAACACTGTCGCAATTTTCATAAATCAGATCAGAGAAAAAATCGGCGTTATGTTCGGAAATCCCGAAACTACACCGGGCGGACGTGCACTGAAATTCTATGCGTCTGTGCGTATTGAGGTGCGCAAGGGTGAGCCTATAAAGGACGGCTCAGAAACCATAGGAAACCGTACAAAGTGCAAAGTAATAAAGAATAAGGTTGCACCGCCGTTCAAGAGCTGCGAATTTGATATGATCTTCGGTCATGGCATCTCACGTACAGGTGAAGTGCTCGACTATGCGATCGAACTCGGGATCATCAAAAAGTCCGGCGCATGGTTCAGCTATGCCGATATGCGTATAGGGCAGGGAAGAGAGAATACAAAGAAATTCCTCGATGAAAATCCCGATGTTATGAAAGAGATCGAGGAAAAGATATGGGCAAGTGCAGAGCAGCTGGACAACTCTGACACCGATGACGAAGGCGGTTCCGAAGGCGAATCCGCCGCAGAGTCAGGTGCAGCCGCAGATGAAAGCGCTCCCGAAGCAGCTCCGGAAGAAGCTCCCGCAGAAAAACCGAAAAAGGGAAGAGCAAAGAAGAGCAGTGTAGTGGTCGCCGCAGACGACGACTTTGAAGAATTCTCGATCGACGAAATAAACGAATAAGTGGAAGAACTTGATATTGCAAAAAGACGGGCAATGTATCTGCTCGGCGGACGGGATTACGGCAGGAATGAGCTTATAGCGAAGCTGAAAAACAATTACAGCGAAAATACTGCCGTCACCGTCGCTGATCTTATGTGTGAGTACGGCTATGTCAACGATGAGCGATATGCCGCAAAGCTTGCAAAGCACTACATTACCGTCAAGAAATACGGAAAGTCCCGTGCATCAATGATGATGCGGCAAAAGGGACTCGACAAAGATGTTATTGACGCAGCGCTCGAAGCATACAGTTCAGACGATATTACCTCGGAAATAGCGGAGATACTGCGGAAAAAATACGCGGACAAGTTATTTCTCAGCGGGATAGAAGGCCGAAAAGAAATGCAGAAGGTTATAGCCGCGCTTGCACGCCGGGGATATGGATACGAGGATATAAAGTCCGCACTGTACATTATAAAGGAAGAAACCGAAAACGAGGACGACGAGTAGCCCCCAAAGGAGGAAGATATAATGAGGACCTGCGCTTCATGCGGCGCTATTATGACCGATGATGAAACAAAATGCCCTAAATGCGGCGCTTTAGTCAACGGATTCAACGCGAAAGAAAAGGCACAGACGATAGATGTAGATGACTCTGCCGTTCATGTAGAAAACGGCAGCGCCGGCAGTTCTTCGTCCGGTTATTCGCAAAACAGCCGCCATGCATACGATCACACAGACGAATTCAGTCAGCAGGACATTCAGGAAACGAAGGTAATGTGTATTCTTGCGTATCTGGGAATACTGTTCTTCCTGCCGCTCGTAGTCTATCCAGACTCGAAGGTCGGAAGATTCCACGCAAATCAGGGTCTTATTCTCCTGATCGTAAGCGTGATCTTATCCGTTCTTATCTCAACCCTCACTGCACTCGGAATGTTACCGCTGATAGGCTTTCTGTTCAGGATAGTCGGGTACATTACAAGCACTGTTACCGGACTTGTAATGCTCGGAGCCTTCCTCTATGAGCTGTTCAATATCATCGGCAACCGCGCAGTCGAGCTGCCGCTGGTCGGCAGGATCAGATTTATCAGGTGAGATTTCACCGCCTGCGCTCGTGAATGGGGAGAAGAGGAGAAGGAAACCTCATGTTCCCTCCTCCCCAGACCCCTTCACCCTTTCTCTCTCCTGAAAGGCGGCACCTGAATCAACAAGTTTTCAGCTGCTATAACACAAAAGCAAAAAGCACAGAGCAATTGAATTACTCTGTGCTTTAATTGTTATTAATAAACTATTCAGTCAGGCTGGCTTTTTGGATAACTTTTCACGAACGTTTTTGATAAGATTGGTGATATAAGCGTTGACAACGAAAGCATCGAAATAAAGACCAAGAGTGAGGCAGTCAGATGCTGCGGAATGTGAATTTTTAAATCCGGAGCAGAATACGCAGTTCTGAATGTCGAAATGATATCCGTTTCTGCAAGCCTCATTGACTGCAACACATGCGAACGCCGCTATAGTCTCGGTGATGCCGTAGATGAGAAATACCATTGCTGCAATTCCTGAGATCTTCTTGAAAACTGCGGGATCTATGTCGGATTCGCCCTTTTCATATACATATCTGAATATCATAAATGCAAAACCTGCGACAAGAACAAGTCCGCTCAATATCATCCAGGACATCGGTACGATCTTTATACCGATCCTATCCATAAATAATCCTAAAATCATGATTCAAACACCCCTTCTGACATTATTTCATAGGCATATAAGCAAAGTGCTTTCCGCCGAACAGTCCGATAAACGACCATAGAGGATTGATGAGCAGATAAAGCAGCCATGCGGACCCGTTGAAAAGAATATCAAACGAACCGAATACCACGAAGACTGCCACAAATGCAACAAAGATCCCGAGATCAATGAAAGCATAGATCTTAGCGCGCTTGAAATACAGCATAGCGGCACACACGAGAGATCCTACAGTATAGACCGCCTGAGCGAACATACAGATCTTCAGACCATCAAATAACACAGGATCTGTTATCAGCGGCGATGAAGAATTCAAAGCAGTGGCGTTGCTGACAAGGTCATTCAGAGTAGTAGCTCCGAACAGCAATGCAAAGAGCGCACCGAGTATCGCAAAAGTACCGACAGCGTAAAACACAGCGCGGGCAAGAAGATATCCCTTCATGCCAAGACCGAATTCATCTTCGACATAATCTTCTGCTTTTACCCTGTCAAAATCTTCCTTGGTAAATTCAGCCATATAATTACCCCTTTTCTATGCAGAAAATAAGCATAGTGATGCTTAAATAAAGTATATCATATTAATCAGCTCGTGTCAATAGAGAAACCGCTTAAAACCGCTTATCCATGCACGATTTCGTCATTTCTTTCATATTTGTAATCGTTTTTTTGTGCTTAATGACGGGCAGAACTTTCATATCAGCAGGCCATTCACTATATCCTCCGCCACCTCGTCCGCAGGAATACGCAGATCCATTGAGAGCTTCTGTATGCGCCTGTGAGCCTCGTCCTCGGAGAGGTTTTCCTTGCTCATCACTATCAGAGTCGCGCGGCTGAGAAGTTTATCCTTCTCGGACTTCTGTTCAAGCTCGGCGATGCGCTGACGGAACCCTATCTCATTTCCGGCGTGCATTTCGCAGAACCTTATCGCCTGCATCAGCGATCCCTTGAATACAGGCTTTGTCACTATATAAGCGCCGACAGGCGACAGGCGCTTGTACGCCGGATCGGCAGCCTCTTCCCGTACAATTGCAATAAGGTGCGCATCTGTGCGCGTGCGAAGCTCCGTGATCAATTCAAGGCCGCTTTCATTTTCAAGCGGGACCGACACGAATATAAAATCGTAAACACCGATATCTATGCCCCGTATCGTCATTCCGTCGGTAGCAGTCGTAACCTCATACCCGTCGGGATTTATATATCCGCCGAGCGTTCTGCACGCTTCGGCTGTTTTTGCTGCGATCAGTACCTTTTTCACATCAGTTCTCTTTCAGCACGCTCCTGTAGTCATACAGATAGATGATTCCCGAAACAACGGTCAGGAATGTGCAGATATATATCAGTACATCGGTTATGATCTGTACAGGAAACTCTGCTCCGATCACTGAAAAATCGTCCGTAAGAATATGCATTATAAGTATCAAACATATTGATACCATGGTTGAAGCGGTCTTGAGCTTTCCCCATATATTTGCCGCAATAACAAGCTTTTCTTTGCTGTTTGCAGCAGCGAGCCGCACTCCTGATACCATGAATTCTCTTGCCATTATAAGAGCAACCGCCCATGCCGGCGCCCAGCCGAGTTCCACAAAACATATCAGCGCCGCAGCCACAAGTATTTTGTCCGCAAGAGGATCGAGAAACTTTCCGAGATCGGTTATCATATTATATTTTCTTGCAACTTTTCCGTCAAGCATATCCGTAATGCTTGCAAGCGCAAATATTATCAGTGCGATCAGAAATCTCACCGGAATGTACGGTATCATCAGTGCCGCAACAAAGAACGGCACGAGTATTACTCTGAACAATGTCAGCTTGTTTGCTAAATTCATAGCTGTCTCCTGAATCAAAACGTCATTCCCCCGCCATAAACAGGCGAGGGAAATATGAACTGTTATAAGTTTTTCTTTAATCAGCAGTTTCTTAACTGCTGCATCACATCTCGATAACTACTTCGTTCTCTGCTTTGAGAATGCTGTCTTCGATAAGAATGCCTTCGATCTTCTGACCGTTTACGCTGACGCTCTTTACGCCGTGCTCTGAACCGTTGGGGTTCTTTACGGTAACGTGGAGCTTTTTGCCTCTGAACGTCTTATCCATAGTGTATTCTTTCCACTCTGACGGAATAGACGGGTCGATAACAAGTCCCTTTGTTTCGGGATTAAGTCCGAGGATACCCTCTGTTGTACCTACCATTACGGTCGAAGCTGTACCGGTGAGCCAGTGAACGTGAGCACGTCCTGCGAAGGGGCTGTCCTTGCCTTCTACGAACTGACCGAATACATAAGGCTCAAGCACTCTGAGTTCAGCCTTGTCATTGTATGTTGCGGGAGAAGCTTCTTTCCAATACTTATACGCTCTGTTGCCGTGACCGAGCTTTGATTCGGCAAGTATCAGCCAGCCCTGCGGCTGAGAGAAGATGCCGGCATTTTCCTTTGTGCAGGCATTGAAGCACTGCATGAGGGCGCCGTCGAATCCATGCTTGTTGTACGGCGGGTACATTACCATTGCACCGTAAGGAGTATTCAGCTCTCTTTCAACGCTGTCCATAGCCTTTTCGGCCTGTTCTTTGGAAGCATAGCCGGAAATAACAGACCATGACTGCGGATTAAGCCACATATTTGCCTCGGGATCGGTGCGCTGACCGATAACTGTGCCGTCTTCCTTGTAGCCTCTGATCCATCTGTCCTCGTTCCAGCAGTCTGCGAGGATCTTATCGAGCTTTGCCATTACATCATCAAGATACTTTATATATTCAGCGTCGTTCTTTTCTTCCGCGTACTTGCGAAGTATCTTTATAGCATATACGAGCTGGAATGCAACGAATGTAGATTCGCCGAGTTTTCCGAGACGCAGACAGTCGTTCCAGTCAGCGTGGAGTCCTGCGGGCATTCCGTGTCTGCCGAGGTTATCCATTGAGAACTTGATAGCTCTCTTCAGATGATCGTAAACAGTACCCTTCTCGCCGTTGTTCGCATAGAATATTTCCTCATCGAGGAATGCGCTGTCGCCGCTCTCGGAGATATACTTATAAACAGTCGGGAACAGCCAGAGCGCGTCATCGGCGCGGTAGCTCGGATGACCTGTTTCCTTTACATAGTCCGGATCGTCAGGAGTATTTTCGTGACCTGCGTTGTGAGTGTACTTAACGAGCGGCAGACCTGCGCCGTTAGTTACCTGAGCGGACAGCATGAATACTATCTGTTTCTTTGCCATTTCAGGTGCAAGGTGGATTATACCCTGTATATCCTGAACGGTATCTCTGTAACCGAAGCCGTTGCGCAGACCGCAGTACTGGAACGATGCTGCTCTCGACCATGTGAATGTTATGAAGCAGTTGTACGCGTTCCATACATTGACGATATTGTTGAAATTCTCGTCAGGTGTGTGGACCTGTAAGTTATCGAGCTTGCTGTGCCAGTATTTTTTCAGTATCTCAAGCTCTTCATCACACACGCCGGGCTTTTCGTATCTTGCGATGATCGCCTCAGCCTCATTTTCGGGCTTCTGACCGAGCAGATATACAAATTCTTTTGTCTCACCGGGAGCGATCGCGATATTAGTCTGGAGAGCGCCGCAGGAGTTTGTATTGAAGTTGAGGTCATTGTTAAGATCGGCAGCCGCACCTACGGGGTTTGCATAGCTGTGATAGCTTCCGACGAACTTGTCTCTGTCACCGCAGTATTTGTCGATCTTCTGCATAGCAAGACCGAGGAAACGGTTGTTGTTCGGGTTCTGGAACACCTCATTCTGCTTCTGGAGAACGTAGTTGCCTTTGAAGTAGGTATGTGTGATGAACAGGGTGTACTGGAGGTTCACCTGATCCTGCTCATAGTTGTTATCATTCACAAATTCGCAGTAACCGGTAACAGCAAGCTTTCTGGGCTTATCGCCTGTGTTTGTGATCTTTGAGCGCCATACCTCATAGGTAGCGTCCTTCGGAACATAGTAAAGAGTTTCGGACTTTATTCCCGAATACTCAGATGTTATTACCGTATAAGCCGTACCGTGTCTGCACTCACTTTTATAGCTGTCGAGCGGCTTGCATACCGGTGACCATGAAGCGGACCAGTAGTCGCCTGTCTCAGCGTCTCTCAGATAGATATAACGTCCGGGCTGATCTGTAGCCACGGAGTTGAAGCGATAGCGGATAATTCTTCCGTTAGCGCCGGATTTAACGAAGCTGTAGCCGCCTGCATTATTTGAGATTATCGCACCGTATTCGGGCGAGCCGAGATAGTTTGCCCATGCCGAGGGAGTATCGGGTCGGGTGATGACATATTCCTTGTTTTTTTCGTCGAAAAAGCCGTAATTCATTAAGCTATGTCCTCCTTAAAAGTAATAGGCGGTAACACCGTATAATACCATTATAGCAGTATTCGCATTTTTGCACAAGGGCGGTAATTTTCACAAATTTTTCTTTTTGAATTTAGGCAATATGAACAAGATGCCCGCCGGCCAAAGACCGACAGGCATCTTTATAAGATCATCTGTTGACTGAAATTATTGTTTCATCTTAATAAGGACGATCAATAGCGCTTACATCTACGCAAATTCTTACATACTTCTTTGTGTTGTTTGAAAGATATACTGTGAAATATGCCTTACCTGCGTTGCTTGCTGTGTTTGCCTTTACATGGAATGTAATGAGGAAGTCAGAGTCGAACTGCTTCACACTGACGCTGTATGTTACAAGAGTGATACCGTCGAACGAGATGATATAGTCCTTTGTTGACGAGATGTTCTTTACCAGAATATCAAATTCGCACTCTTCGCCCTGATACAGTGTATATGTAAGACCGCCTTCATACGAAATGCTTGCTTCTGATGTTCCGCCGCTGTCATCGGTAACGGTTATAATATCTGAACGCGCTTCGTCTTTTTCGCCGCTGTTAAGCGCCGCTCCTACCGAAAGGTTTCCGGGGACAGAGTAGCAGTCCAGGCAAGGCTCTGCGAATCTGTATGACAGTACCTCAGAATAGCACTGTATCTTGGCATTTGTAGCCGCAGAGACTGTTCCGTTGATAACGAACTGGACCGATCTGCCCGGCTGGAGTCCGTTAGAACCTATCAGATTTGAAATAGTGTAATATCTGTAGCCGTTTCTGATAGCTTCAAACTGATTTGAAGCACCCGATCCCTGGAATGTAAAGCTTGAAAGCGAATCTGTGAAGTACAGACCCATAGTCACATCTGAAAGAGTCTGAGTGAGCGAGCAGTTTGTAAGAGTAACTGTGAACGAAAGGTTATCTCCGTTTATAACATTATTCTTTGAATTCTGTCCGGTTGCCTTTACCGACACCTGGAGATAAGATTCGCTCATAGATACGAGCGCAAGATTTGCATCTGTTACTGTGTCTGAATATGTATCACCCGTATATGCTCTCACGGTGAATACCGAGCTCTTGATCGCTTCTTTGTAGTTGTTGATAACGCTGATAAGATTTCCGCCGGGAGTATATGTTCCGCCGTTCTTTACGACCATTTCCTGCGGGGTCGTCTTATAAAGCTTGGTATTTGTGGGGCGGTACTGGATATAGTTGAATTCAACTATTATCTCGTACTTTATGCCTCTTGTAAGTCCATTGAAAGTATATGCGCCGTTTGTATTGGTTGTGGTCTGCTTTGCATAGGATTTGTTCTGGGTGTTATAAGCATATACCGTAAGTCCGCCGACACCGGATTCTCCGCTGTCTCTTCTGCCGTTGAGATTTGTGTCGTTCCAGACTATACCGCTTATGGTATAATCTTCGGTAATGATGAACTTGAAGGAAGAGACTTCACTGTCAATATATCCCTTTGCCTGAGCGATCGCCTTTACGGTCGATGTCTTTGTGATAGTGAAGGGACCTGTATATAATGTAGCAGTCTTACTTGTGGACGGATCTGAACCGTCTGTTGTATAAATTATCTTTGTATCTGACTGATTGCAGACAAGTTTTACGTTTGCAGAACCCGAATACGACTGTGAGGTGTCCGTGGCACTTGCTACTTTAGCAGTCTGGGTCATGCTTACCTGTATCTGCTGAACAGCGCTCTTAACGCCGTTCTTGTATGCAATTACCTTGACTGTGGCATTTTTAGTCACAAGGAATCTTGATGTATATTTTGTGCTTGAAGTCGTGGGTGTAGATCCGTCGATTGTATAATAGAAAGTAACGCCGCTCTGAGAGTGTGAAAATTCAACGCTCTTTCCGCCGTAAGATCTGTACAGTGTGATACCGGGTCTTCCGAGCGTGGAGCTGTCAGAACTGCTGCCTGAGTTGCTGCCGGCATCATCGTTGTCTTCTTTTTCCTCCGGATCTTCGGTTATTACGTTACCGCCGTAAGGAAGATACGGTATTTCCCTGTCGAGATACTGTTTAAGAACGGTGATATCCTTTCTGGTTGTCCTGCCGTCGCCGTTGCAGTCGAGGTTGTCGATGCACACATAGCTTGTCTTGCCGTTAGCGCAGCTGACAAAACGGGTATAATCCGTCTGGTTGATATTTCCGTCGCCGGTAACATCTCCGACAAGTGTTGCTACCTTGAAGGTCTTGTTCATTACATCGCTTTTCGCGGTGCCCTTTATAGCAATGGCTCTTATCCTGATATTGCTCTTGATCTTGAGCAGTGTACCGGTTTTATACACTCTGCTGCTTGCGTCAGGTACCGAACCGTCGATCGTGTAATAAATTGTTGCACCTGCTGTGGCGGTAGAAAGTCTTATCTTTCTGACTCCGGCTGAGCCCTTTATTGTGTATGTAGGTTTTGCGACCGTAGTGCCTGCCTCATACGCAACATCAACGGTCTTATCTACCGTCAATGCGCCCGCGGCGACGCTGCCGTTACACAATCCCGCTGCTGTCATGATACCAGCTGTCAGAACAGCTGTTGCTTTTCTTAAAAGCTTGTTCATTTTTATATCCTTTCCTTTCTTCTTTCGTCCTTCCGGACGGCTTAATGATTCATAAACATCTGTTTATGACACTTCAGACAAAACTGACTCCTATATAATAAAACGATTTTTACAGGCAAATGGTGACACCGATTTGCGGGATTTTTTCAACTTTCCGAAAAATTTGTAAAATCTTAACAAAGCAGGCGTTCCCAGAGCCTCATATTTCGGTAAAATCTTCCTGCATTATTTCCGGATCGCCGTCTATTGAACCGCCTATCATATCCCGTCCTCTTACATAATACCTGTCGCGCTGCTCCTTTACGGCAGCATCAAGCAATTTTTTGACATCTCTCGGCTTTTTTATTGATATTATCTTCTTCTCGGGAGTATCAATGTCCTTTGCTGCAATAGAGATCGTCCCGACTCTGAAAATACGCTGACCGAGGGTAAACGAGATCTTTTTGTCGAATATCCTGTAAAGCTCCATTTCATCTTCTCTGATATTCAGAAACCCGATCTTTGTATAAAGCGTTGTATCTGTAATAACATATCTCGTGAACGAGATCGGCAATCCGAGAATACACTTTTTTCCCGACCAAAGGACATTTCCATAATCCTTTTTCAGCTTTTCCATATTCATGGCAGACACCTCCTTTATTTCTTTTTATTCTTTGTACTGATCTTTTCTTTTTTTACGGACTTTTCTCCGGTTTTTTCCGCGAATACCGATTTGAGCTTTTCGCGCTGCTCTCTCTTCAGGGCTTTTTTCTCGGCGTTCTTCCTTTCTCTCTCCAGCGCCTCAGCCGCAAGTGTATCGCTCAGCGATACCGCGGTCAGATCATCCGGATTTATGGTTTCTATATCCGTATATTTGTCCGAGCCGGATGGCAGTCCCTTTTTAACGAGCTTATTGGAGATAATCGTCCTCAGTGCGCTGTAGATCACCGCAAACAGCGGGATACCTATGATAAGTCCCCAGAAGCCGAATATTCCCTGACCTGCGAGTATCGCGAATATTACCCAGAAGCTTGTAAGCCCTGTGCTTCCGCCGATAATCTTCGGGCTTATGATATTTCCGTTCAGATTCGATATGATTATTACTATCACCGCGAATACTATGCACATGAACGGCTCTTCCATGAATATGAGGAACAGGCACGGCACAAGACCGATAAACGGTCCGAAATACGGTATGATATTGGTAATACCCATAATTACCGCTACCAGCATCGAGAACGGCACATTTGCGATAGTTGCCACCACAAATGTTATACAGCCGACAACGAATGAGTCAATTATAGTTCCGGTTATGAAGTTGCCGAATGAGCGGTGAAGCGTACGAACACTCGAAATGACCTTGTTTGCGTGTTTTACCTTCATTATCGTATAGATGACTTTTTTGCTCTGTGCGGCAAAAAGCTCCTTGCTGTACAGACAATAAATCGCCACGACCGCACCGAAAATAAGGTTCAGCAGAAGTCCCACTACACTCATTATCCCGTTTGTGAGAGTACCGAGATAGTCACCCATCTGCGGGATTATAGAAGTACTCAGCCATGTTCTCAGTGTTGTACCGGCATCGCTGATAAGGTTATTTATCTCAGCACCGATCTCGGGATAACTCTGGAACAGTCCGTTTATCCATTCAGTGATCGTCTTGATATAATTAGGTATATTCTCAACCAGTGTCTTCAGGGTCATCAGCAGCTGCGGACCTATCGCAAAGAATATTCCCACAACTATACCGAGCAGAATAACAAATGTCAGGGTAATGCTGACGATACGTCTCGGTTTGTTCTTTATATAAAGCTTAAGATTTGAGTATTTTTCTTCGATCTCCGGATCGCTAGGATCCTCTTCTCCCTGTTTTTTTCTGTTTTCAACTACCTGCGAATATGTCCGGTCATGCTTTTTGAATAAATTCTTGAAAACGTGTTTTTCAAATTTCTCAACAACAGGTGCAAGAAGATATGCAAAGATCAGGCCATAAATAATGGGCTTTATCGCCGAAAAGAAATTTCCTACTGCTCCCATAATGGTGCTCATATTTGTAAGCATCAAAAAAACAAGGGAAGAGGCAACTATAACGGCGAACGCTGTTATTCCCCAGCCGAGATAATGTTTGTTCCATCTGTAGAACTTCATATTCTTACCTCGCAGTCTCTGTTATACATACATTTACATTATACAGCTATTATGCCAAATTGTCAAGAAAAACATAATGACTATACAAAAATCTGTTTATTAAGCGTTCATTTTGCAGCAAAAGACACGGGAACGCAGCCCGAAGGGGTTCAAGGGGGCGACCGGAAAGCCCTCTTGGTTCGAGGTATGGGGCGAAGCCCCATAAACCGAAGGGGTTCAAGGGGGCGACCGGAAAGCCCCCTTGGTTCGGGGTGTGGGGAGAAGCCCCAT
>CAMOKN010000282.1 GCA_946617595.1 uncultured Clostridia bacterium | reverse complement strand
CTTCTTGAGTCTTCTGCTGATGTAAGCATACTGACCGCTCTTCCATACGGCTTCTTTCGCAGTCTTGAAGAGCTTGCTCTTGCCGCCCCAGTAGCCCTTAGCGAGCTTTAATGTTTTATTTCTTCTTTTGCGTGTGGCTAAAGCGCCTTTTATACGTGCCATTGTTTATTCCTCCTGTTCTTGTTCTCTCACTTTGCGTAAGGCATGAGTGCCTTGATCTCAGCTACATTTGTAATGTCGGAATAGCCTGCGGCTCTGTTGATCCTCTTGCGCTTGGTAGCCTTCTGTGTAAGTCTGTGACGGCGGTTTGTACGCTGATACTTGATCTTTCCGCTCGCTGTGAATTTAAAGCGCTTTTTGGCACCGCTGTGTGTCTTGATCTTATTTTTTGCCATTTTATTTTTCCTCCTTTGATTTGTCTTGATCATTCGCCCTGGGATTCTTCATCGGGGCTTTTTGCTTTTTTCGGTGCAGCCGATCCCTTAGGCGAGATAACGGTCATATAGTTCTTGCCTTCGAGGACGGCGGGCTTATCGGTACTTCCGTATTCAGCGCAGGCATCTACGAATTTTTTCATCAGATCCTCACCGAGATTCATGTGTGACAGCTCTCTTGCACGTCTGAAACGAACGCGCAGCTTTACCTTGTCCCCGTTTTTCAGGAACTTTACTGCCTGGTTCACTTTTGTGTTGAAATCGTTGGTATCGATGTTCAGGGACATCTGGATCTCTTTAAGTTCCGCCTGTTTCTGATTCTTACGGGCTTCTTTTTCGCGCTTTGCCTGCTCGAAACGATACTTTCCGTAATTCATGATCCTGCATACCGGCGGATTTCCCTGAGGTGCGATAAGTACGAGGTCGAGATCTGCTTCTTCAGCTTTTGCGAGCGCATCTGCCGATGACATGATGCCGAGCTGTTCTCCCTCTGCACCTATGACTCTGACTTCTTTTTCGTGTATCTCATCGTTGATGAGAAGATCCTTTTTGCTGATGGTGTACACTCCCTTTCAAAGCAAACAAAAAGGCGCAGTTCTCACCTGCGTCTAACGAACCTGTTCATTTGACAGATCTTATAAACGACCTCGCCTGACAGCCTGCGCGTCGGCGGGTGAGAAGACTCTCTTTTTGTTTATAATACGCTGATATTATATAACACATTTTCTGTTTTGTCAATAGGAAAACGAAAAAATTTTAAAAAATTATTTTTTATACGTTTTTCTGCCCGCGACCTCGCCGTTCTCGACTTTTTCTTTATATATAATATACTCATCATCGAGGTGTATCTGTATCAGAGAAGAACCGTATGCTGAAAGCTCTTCTTCGTATTCTGCGCATATCTCAGAAAGCTCAAAGCATTTCATTCCGTACCATACGCTGAGTTCAAGCTTGTCGTCTGCGGGCTTTATCCTGTAGTTGAAGGTATTCTCGCTTCCGATATACGGATTCTTCTCCTCGAAATATGACACGTCCGGGATCCTGAAGTAGTTCGATCTTGCAAGATGTTCGGGTATGATCTTTTCTTTTGCTTCTGTGTTCTCGTTATTATCGGACATATTTTCCCCCATAAAAAATTATGCGGCACGGGCGGAGTTTTCCGCACTCTTCCCGTACCGCCTGATCTCAGATAGTATTATGCCTTTATTCTGCTGCAATGCTTGTTTCTGCTGCCTCGGTATCGTCCTCGGGAGCTTCGGGAGCTGCTGTGGTATCGGCTGCTGCGCTTTCGTCCGTGTTTTCTGCGTCATCGGCGGACTCAGCGGGAGCTTCTGTGTCTGCTGCTTCTGTAGCTGACTGATCCGTGGTGATATCTGTAACACCAGATGTTCCGACATTGCTGCTGTTTGAGCTGCTGTTATTTCCTGCGTAGATAGAGATGAGGTTCACAGCGATCGCCGCAACGAATACAAGAACCGCAGCTATCTTTGTTATTCTTGCAAGCTTTGCTTCTTTGGTCCTTCCGCTGTTCTTCTGGAAATAGTTATCCGAGCTTCCGCCGGAAATTACATTTGACATTCCCTGCTTTGACTCCTGCATAAGAACTACAGCGATTATGAAAATACATGCTACTATAAGCAATATAGCAAAAATTATCTCGATTACAGTCATTTCAGATTCCTCCGTTTGTTTGTCACTTATCTTTCTGTTTTTAACATACGCTATATTATAACACACTTTATTCTCAATTGCAAGCATTTTTTTAAATTTTTTCAAAAATTGCTGTTTCGGGTTGATTATTTCATTTATCTATGGTATAATACTACTGATTCTATAGGAAAGACTTCTGTATCTGAAAGGAAATACATATATGAAACGTTCACTGCGCTTACTCTCCGCTGCTGCTGCGGCATCTGTCCTGATATCCGGCTGTTCGGGCAATACGGCATCAAAGACGGAAGAGCAGACCGTGCAGAACAACTCTGCTCCGGTCGCTTCCGCTCAGGAAAACTCCGGTACTGCTGGCAATTCGGGGACATCAGATACATCTGATACCCAAACCGGCGGAAGTTCCGCAGATACCGGCAGTTCTTCCGCTGATACAGCCGGAGGAACTTCACAGTCCGCGCCGGACACATCAGCCGGCACATCATCGGCAGACGGCAGTTCAGCCCAAACCTCCGCTTCTTCATCTGCGTCGGCTGTCCCCACAAGCGGACTTTCTCCGGATTCAGGCGAATACGAGGGCAGGGAAGGCACCGGGCAGTTCAATTACGGCGAGGCTCTTCAAAAATCCATAATGTTCTATGATCTCCAGCGTTCGGGTGATCTGCCCGATGATCTCAGATCCAACTGGAGAGGGGATTCATGCCTTGGCGACGGAAGCGATGCCGGACTCGATCTTTCCGGCGGATTCTTCGATGCCGGAGACAACGTGAAGTTCAACCTTCCGATGTCATACAGCATGACCCTGCTCGCATGGTCGGTCATAGAGGACAGAGAAGCTTATGAGCAGAGCGGACAGCTTGACTACATACTTGACAATATACGCTGGGGCAACGAATATTTCATTAAATGCCACCCCGAGGACAATGTTTACTACTATCAGGTGGGCGACGGAAATGCCGATCACGGCTGGTGGGGACCCGCCGAGGTCGTTGATGTTCAGATGAACAGACCTTCATACAAGGTGGATTCCGACCACCCCGGTTCGACCGTAACTGCCGGTACAGCCGCTTCTCTTGCCGCCTGCGCGATATTATTCAGGGACGATTATGAGAATTTTGCCGACGAGTGCATCAGGCACGCGAGAAAGCTGTTCGCTTATGCACAGAAAGTCAGAAGCGATTCGGGTTACACAGCGGCTAACGGATTCTATCAGTCATTCGGCGGATTTTACGATGAGATAGCTTTTGCGGCATACTGGCTCTATAAGGCGACCGGCGAAGAGAGTTACCTCACAATAGCAAAAGACCTCTACAGCGACGGTGACTACAAATGGGCGCTCTGCTGGGACGACAAGAGCTGGGGAACAGCCCTTCTTCTTGCAAAAGAGACCGGAGATCCGGTTTATACAAAGGCAATAGAAAAACATCTTGACTATTGGGTGAACGAAATAAAAAAGACTCCGAAAGGTCTTGCGTATCTCGATCAGTGGGGAGCGCTGAGATATGCCACAACGACAGCGTTTGTCGCACTGTCCTATGCCGACAGCAGCGTGTGCCCGTCCGACAAGGCGAAGAAGTACAAAGAATTTGCAGAATCGCAGATAAACTACGCTCTCGGAAGTTCCGGCAGGAGCTATATGATAGGATTCGGGGAGAATTATCCGCAGAATCCGCATCACAGAACAGCTCACGGTTCATATACCAACAATATAGGAGATCCTGCTCAAACACGCCATATCCTTTACGGTGCGCTTGTGGGAGGTCCCGACAGCAACGACGGCTATTCCGATGACCGCAGCAACTATGTGAACAACGAGGTAGCCTGCGACTACAACGCCGGATTTACCGGAGCGCTCGCTAAGATGTACAAGGAGTACGGCGGAAAGACGCTGAAGAATTTCGGCGCGGTAGAAACTCCCGATGATGAGCTTTATGCCGATGCGACAGTCAATGTGAACGGAGAAGACTTCATTGAGATAAAGGCTCTCGTATATAATAAGACCGCGTTCCCCGCAAGGAATACCGATGATCTGAAACTCTGCTATTTCTTTGATATCTCTGAAATAATTGACGCGGGAGGAAGCGCATCCGATCTTGTCGTCAGCACAAACTATATGCAGGGCGGAAGTGCAAGCGATGTCCTCTGCTGGAACAAGGAAAAGAATCTGTACTATGTTGCGATAGATTTCACGGGCGTGGATATCTACCCCGGCGGTCAGGATTCGTACAAAAAAGAAGTTCAGTTCCGCATACGCAATACAAATGGAGTGTGGGACAATTCAAACGATCCGTCATATATAGATGTCGGTGCGGTAAACGTGGGTTCGCTAACTATGGCGAAAAATACGGCTCTGTATGAGGGGACTAAGCTCGTCTTCGGCACAGAGCCGAACGACAGCAACACCGGTGACGCGATAAAGGATATCAAGCCGTCACAGAATACCGGAAACGGCGGCAATACCGGAAACGGCGGCAATACCGGAAACGGCGGCGGAGGAACACCTGCTCCGTCAGTTCCGGTGTCCGATAAGGGAGAGGTGAGCGTTTCTCTCGAACAGCAGCAGAAAAGCGGAAAAGCAAACACTATCGCGTTCACGCTGAAGATCACAAATACAGGAAGCGGCGGCATAGATCTCTCAAAGCTCACTGCCGATTATATGTTCACAAATGACGGCGGCGGAGAGCTTGTGTTTGAGTGTGATTATGCCGATATTCAGGGAAGCACTTATTCGGCAGTTACAGACAGTATCTCCGGAAGCTTCTCGAAAGCGTCCGGAGAGAATACCGATACCGTATGCACGATCAGAGCCGGTGGGATACTTGCGGGTGGGGACACGCTCACTGTGAATGTCCGCATACATAAGTCCGACTGGACAGAAATGGATCTCGGAAACGACTATTCAGCCGGAAATGCCGGACATATAACCATAACTTACAACGGAAAAGTGCTGTAAGTCACAGATCAGAGGTGAGTTTATGAAAAGACGGTTTTTCCTGCTGATCTTTCCGGTCATCGCGGTCATACTTGAGATACTGCCGGGCGGCGTTGCGATGAACTTTGCGGATATCGACGCCCTGACCGGAGAAATAAAGGTATCGGTGGAGAAATATTCTTATTTCAGCATGATGCCGTTCGGTTACGGGAACCATTTTCCGCTTATAACGGCAGCGCTTACCTGTGTGATCGCGGTGCTTGCGGCAGTATATGCATTCACCGGAAAAAGACCGTTCGTAAATGCGGTTTTCGGACTGAGTATCGCGGCACTTGTGGTCTCGGTCGTTCCGGTAGTGTTCAGGTCATACACACTGACAGGAATTTTTATCACAGCATCAATGGTCGGTTCTGTTATCTTCGCAAGAGCAGAAAGGATCAACAACAAGGAGTAGGTTTATGAAAGTATCAGAATTATTCGGAAAAGGCAGAACGGTGATGTCATTCGAGATATTTCCGCCTAAAAAGACGGGTTCGATCGAATCAGTGTATTCCACGATCGACGAGCTTGCGGAACTGAGGCCCGATTATATCAGCGTTACTTATGGAGCAGGCGGAAATGTCGCAAACACCTCTACCCGCGATATCGCCGCACATATAAAGAATGAATGCGGTATCGAAGCTATGGCGCACATTACCTGTGTGAACAATTCACGCGATGAAGTCCTCACGGTCATGGACGGATTCAAAGATGCAGGCATAGAGAATATACTTGCGCTCAGAGGTGACAAGAGTCCCGACAGACCGCCAAAGACTGATTTTAAATACGCAAGCGAACTTATTACATTCATCAGGCAGCATGAAAAGTACAACAATATCGGCATATCCGGCGCGTGCTATCCTGAGGGACACACTGAGGCGGAGGATCTTGCGGAGGATATCCTGAATCTGCGCAAAAAGGTCGATGCCGGCGCTGAGGAACTTATCACACAGCTTTTCTTTGACAACAGATTCTTCTATGATCTCAGGGAAAAGGCAAAGATCGCAGGGATAAATGTTCCCATATCCGCAGGGATAATGCCTGTAACGAGCAAGTCCCAGATAGAGAGAATGGTGACTATGTGCGGAGCGTCTCTTCCGCAGAAATTCGTGCGTATGGTGACAAAATATGAGAACAAGCCGGAAGCGCTCATAGACGGCGGTATCGCTTATGCGGCCGATCAGATAACCGATCTGCTCGCAAACGGCGTTGAGGGGATCCACATTTACACAATGAACAATCCCTATGTTGCAAAGAAGCTTGTAAGCATCATAGAGAAGCTCTTATGATAAACGTTAAGGAAGAAGCATTAAGGTATCTCGGCTATCGCGGAAGTGCTCCGGACGAGACTACGGCGGCATTGCTTGACAAGGGCTTTGAGGAGCTTTCGGCAGCTGCTGCCGGCAGGCACGTATATAAGATCGCTGAAAAAAGCGAAATATCCGGTCTGCTTGTCGGGAATGACATAAACGAACTTCTTTCCGGCAGTGACAGAGCTGTCATTTTTGCGGCAACTCTCGGCAGCGGAGCTGACAGCGTTATCCGCAGGGCTGAGATCGGAAATATGGCTTATGCTCTTATTCTTGATGCTCTCGCAAGCGCCATGATAGAGGAATACTGCGATAATACCGAAGCTGAGATACATTCTGCGGTAGGCGGCAATTTCACATGGCGGTTCAGTCCGGGTTACGGCGATTATCCCATAGAGATGCAGCCGGACATTATCAGGTATCTTAACGCAGAGAAGCTGATAGGGCTCACAGTCACCGCAAGCAATATCCTGCTTCCGAGAAAATCCGTCACCGCAGTGATCGGAGTATCGGATAATGCTCAGTTATCCTCAAAGAACGGCTGTGATACCTGTAATATGCGCGAAAGCTGTCAGTTCAGAAAAACGGGAACTTCATGCCGCGGCGGTACTCCGCAGACGTGAACCCGTTTGTACCTGAACTGCCATATCACAGAAAGGCAGGGGCGTCTCCCGGATCGGGAAGCGCCCCTGTCTTTTCAGCCAACTATATAAAGGAGTGTTATCGGTTCAGGCATTGTCCTGCAATGCGTCGTATCCCGACTCGCCTGTGCGTATCTTCATAACGTCCTCGACGTCGTAAACGAAGATCTTTCCGTCACCGACGTTTCCTGTGTAGAGCGCGTTCTTAGCGGCACTAACAACTTCTTCAACAGGCACCTTGCATACGACTACCTCGACCTTAACTTTCGGGAGCAATTGCGGTGTCACCGCAACTCCGCGGTAGTATTCGGTCTTGCCTTTCATCATGCCGCAGCCCATAGTGTTTGTAACTGTCATGCCGGTGATGCCGATAGCGTAGAGTGCGGATTTGAGCTGGTCGAACTTCTCCATAGATGTGATGATATCGACCTTTGTCATCTTCACGTCGGAAGCTGTGTTCTCAGCCTTGCGGTGAGTAACGGGAACAGCCTTTTCTTCCGATACGACCGGGATAACGTTTGCGACTTCCTTTTCCTTGCCGGAAGCAGTCGTCTCGATGTGCATTGACGGGATAAAGTCAGCGTAGGAGGACTGTAAGCCGTGTTCGGTAGCGTCAAGTCCCACAACTTCTTCGTGTCTGTTGACGCGCAGTCCGATAGTTTTCTTGATGATGAGGAATGTTACGGTGATGCAGGCTGCTGTCCAAGCTGCAACTGTTACGAATCCGAGAGCCTGTAAACCTAACAGCTCAAAGCCGCCGCCGTAGAACAGACCGGCGAGTGTATCGCCGTTTGCGTTTGCGAGAGCATAGCCGGGAACTGCGGGGTTTGCGAGCAAGCCGACCGCGAGAGTTCCCCATACGCCGTTGCAGAAGTGGACGGCAACAGCGCCCACAGGGTCGTCAATTTTGAGTACATTATCGAGGAACCAAACGCCGAATATAACGAGAAGTCCGGAAACAACTCCGATTATCGCAGAACCGAGAGCATCTACCACATCACAGCCTGCGGTAACTCCCACAAGTCCTGCAAGAGAAGCGTTCAGGCACATGGACACATCGGGCTTCCCGTAGCGCAGCCATGTGAAGATCATGCAGACTACAGTTGCGACTGCGGGAGCGATAGTTGTTGTCACGAAGATCGAGCCGAGCTGACCGCCGCTTGTTGCAGCCGCGCCGTTGAAGCCGTACCAGCCGAACCAGAGAATGAAACAGCCGAGTGCGCCGAGGGTGAGGGAGTGACCGGGGATAGCTTTAGGTTTCTTGTCCTTGTCGAACTTGCCGATTCGGGGTCCCACCATTGCGGCGCCGATTATCGCACAGACACCGCCTACCATGTGTATCGCGCAGGAGCCTGCGAAGTCATGGAAGCCGAGCTGCACCAGCCAGCCGCCGCCCCATACCCAGTGCGCTTCTATCGGGTAGATCACAAGGCTGATAACGCCGGAATAGATGCAGTACGACAGGAACTTCGTGCGCTCTGCCATTGCGCCGGAAACGATAGTTGCAGCAGTCGCGCAGAACACGAGATTGAACACGAAGGGCGACCAGTCGAAATGCGCATAGTCGGTGAATACGCCGAGGGTAGGCATTCCGCAGAATCCGCCGAGAACGTCCTCACCCATCATCAGACCGAAGCCGAGAAGTGCGAACACGACTGTGCCGATGCAGAAATCCATGAGGTTCTTCATTATGATGTTGCCGGCGTTCTTCGCACGGGTGAAGCCAGTTTCCACCATTGCGAAACCTGCCTGCATGAAGAACACCAGCGCGGCTCCGATAAGATACCAGATGCCGAAAATTTCGTTGTCAACCGTTTGAAGCATTTCATTTACTTCAACCATAAGTCATCTTCCTTTCTTTATGCAAATGGGGCAGGACAGAGTTCTCCTCCGTCAAGCCCCAT
>CAMOKN010000281.1 GCA_946617595.1 uncultured Clostridia bacterium | reverse complement strand
ACGGCAGGTCAACAAGACCCGCGTTGACGAAAACACCTGCAATATCTTCTACATTATTCAGGGAAATGATGCAACACCCGACAGCCTTCTGAACGATGCGGCGGAGCGCATTATCACACTTACCGTGAAATACTGCGGAGGCAGCGGTCGTATCATAAAACCGGAAGTGACATGACGAAAAGACCGTTATCTCGTCATCGGTGAAACTTAGTTCTCCGCACACGGTTCTTCCGTAATCGGTTTTACCGTGTACGGAAAATCGGTACACGGTTGAAAATGTTGAAAACTTTCGTTCTGATCTTACTGAGTGTATCGGTAAGATGTATCTCAATATCGAACGTTCGTTTTCAGCAGCCTATATGCCTCTCTGAGCAGCATTTTTAGCATTTCCCTTATCGTATCAATACCAGATGCTTTTACGCGGCTTATAGCGTAAATAAGAGCGTATTACGCTCCGAGATGTTGCACCTTCAATTAACAAGCTCCCCGGCGCAAACCGCAGAAAGTGTTTATAGCCTACATATATTGAAAATTGCACAATATGCTCAGTGCCGATAAATAGCGGCTTTGAGTCAAATGGGATGTCAGATGCGTATCCTCCTTTTTGTGCAATGCGCACAAATAAGAACTTGCAGAAAATTACATCAATAGAACGCAGATGTGCCGATCCCTTGCCATATATTTCTCCAATGAAAATGCCATGTTAACAGCGCATTTTTTCATCGATTCTCGCCCCGAAACGCTACAGTTGCAATGAACAGGCACCCGGCGCATGGCGTGTCATATGAATCCCCTGCCATTTTTCAAACAAGTGTTCCGTTTTCGGGACAATACATGAAAAAGATGTTGACAAAAATCCCGATTGCTGATATACTGTAATTGCACGAACAATACGTTCTTTAACAACTAAAGCGAGGTAGATATGGAAAAGTTTGAATACACGCAATGCAGCTTGAATTTGGCGAATGCGGACGCTATCGTCTATCGCTTTGCGAACGGTGAGGTGTCCGAGATCACTGCCGAGGACTTTGACGGGAACGAAAAACTGTTCCGGAAATGGAAGCGCCTGTCCGATAAATACTACATCGACGAGCGCGATCTGATGTACCGCATAAGCTACAAAGATGTTTCGATAAACGATCTGGAAGATACAGACCTAACGCACTTGCCGTCAATGGAAGAAGTACTTGTCATGCGGGAAGATGATGTTGCGTTCACGAAAGAAATGCACGAGTTTCTCGCCACACTTTCCGATACCCAGCGCAGACGTTTGGAGCTTCTGGCGCTTCGCAGTAAATCACAGACCGAGATAGCAGAAATTGAGCACACAAGACAGCCGAGAATACATAAGTCATTTGTACAGATTTCACAAAAATTCAAAAATTTTATCGAAAAGGGTGCTTCCGAGGGGGATAAAAACCGCGATTTTTTCATATTAGGTGAAAGGGCAAGTTACTATGAGCGACTTGCTGAAAAGAAAACCGATTAAATTATTTATGACGCACCAAAACAGTGCATCATCTCCAAAACATTTTTTCTGTTGAGAGAACGAAATGCTTCCTCAACTTCAAACCACCGCCTTGAAATAGGGCGCTGGTCTTACCGCCGGACAGAGTGTTGCATAACATGACTGCCGCGGCACGATGGGGTAACGAAACGTGACCCAATCCCCGTGATAACATATCGAATGATAAATATCACAACAGAATATCAGCGATCAAGTTACATTCCTCTTGCTGTCCGAAAGGACGAGCGACAGAAGAACGCGCGATGACTCCGGTAACGGACGAGCGATTTAATTCTTCAATACGGCGGGCTGCTCCCGCCGACGCGATGAAAGGTGAGAGGGACAATGATACTTCCGTCTGAATGGAAACATTGACGGCTGCACCATAAGAATGGGCAGGGGGCAGAACCCTATGAGGAAGATTCGCAGACTTCCGGCTTGACCGTTCCCTGCGTCAGGGGTGTTGAGAACAAATATGACAGCAGAGAATGTCGGAACACAGTTTCAAGATAACATATTTTACCAGAAACCGTGAGAATGTCGATGTTCGCATAACCATTGCTGATTTACGGGTGAACTATGCCCGAACATAAATTATCTGTCTGTTGTATTTGAAAAATTGAATATCGGTAATGCGTTCCGCCGGAGCGCATTTTTTGTTTGCAGCACGACAGGTTATGATGCCTGCCGCGCTGTTTTATTTTGCAGAAAAGAGGTGCAGCTATGCCGAGAATGTCGAAAAAGCTCAAGGAGGAATGGTCACTGTTTCTGAACGAGCGAGGAAGGATTTGCCACAACACGCTTTGCCGGAAATGCAGAAATAACTGCAAACAAAGCTATCGGGCAGTGTTGATAGACTGTCCGAATTATTACTCTAAGAGAGCCATAAATGCCACCGAGCAAAAGGGTGAACGAATTGTTCACCGTTAAGGAGAAAGCGCGATATAATGCGGAACGGAAGGGCGTCCAATCCACGGACACCCTTCCGGAGAAATGAGGAAATGTATGAAAAAACTGATTTTCTGAAAAAGTCCAAATCGAGAATAGCAAGCATATGATTTGAGTACCCAAATCACCATTTTCGGCAATTTTCGTTACTCGTTGCGCCGAAAAATTTTTGCTTGTTGGGGAAGAAATCCCCAAACCCCTCTGATGATTTTTTGAACAAAAATAACAGGAAAAAATGAAAGATCCGATACATAAAAGACTTTATGAACGGAGGATTTTTCAATGAATAATATGACCTTGAAAGAACTCAACGAGAAGTACAAGGACGCTCCGAAGCGCACAGCCGAGTATGAAATTGACGGAAAGAAATATGTCGTCACAAGTCACTTCGTCGGAAATAAAAATCTTGACAAGGTGCTCTATGACATCGCGTTCCGCCGTGCCTGTGAGGAAACTCTTAAAGAGATGTCAGCGTAATTTATTTCTGATGATCGGCGGTGATAATTTATCGCCCCGCCGAAAAAATTTCCGGAAAGGTATTGCTGTGTTCGATGATTTATGTTATAATGGATTCATTGAATACGGCTGCCTTGAACAACGTTTTGGAGGTAACGAAAATGACAAAGCAGTCGAATTACAACGCAGGAATATATGTAAGACTTTCTCAGGAAGATGAGCGTGCAGGCGAGTCACTCTCGATTGAAAATCAGAAGATGATACTCACGAAATATGTTGCAGAACAGGGCTGGACTCTCGTTGATGTTTACGTTGATGACGGATACTCCGGAACCGACTTTAATCGTCCGGCGGTAACGCAGCTTTTAGAGGACGCGAAGAACGGAAAGATAAATCTGATCATCTGCAAAGACCTCTCGCGTTTCGGCAGAAATTATATCGAGGTCGGGCAGTATGTCGATTATATTTTTCCGACGTATAACATCAGGTTCATCGCGCTCAACGATAACGTTGATACCGCCAATCAGAACAGCGCTGCTATGGATATGATGCCCATTGTCAACATTTTTAATGAGTGGCATTGCGCCAGTACGTCAAAGAAAATCAAGGCGGTTATCGAAGCTAACGCAAGAGCGGGGCGCTACCGTGCGGGCTATGCTCCGTATGGTTATGTAAAAGGTGATGATCCTAATCATCTTCCGGTTGTTGATCCTGTTGCCGCAGATAATGTCAGACGTATGTTTGAAATGCGTTCGCGCGGAGTAACACCTCGCCACATTGCTGATGCTTTTAATGATGAACACATTCTGCCACCGCTTGATTATCACTATTCTCAAATCGGAAAGCCTAATCCCAAAAGAACAAATCATCTTTGGGACGGCACTGTAATAAGGAATATGCTCAAGAATCCGATGTATCTCGGTAATCTCGTTCAAATGAAAACAACAACAATCTCTTACAAAAATCATAAGACCGTAAAAAGAGATCAGGAAGATTGGATAGTTATACCGAATACTCACGAAGCGATAATCAGTCAGGAGTTATGGGATAAAGTCAGAGAGGTTGAAGCATCGGTCAGTCAGGGAAAGAAAACGAAAAAGGGAATAGTGAGTCCTCTTTGCGGTTTTATGTTCTGTGCTGACTGCGGAAAGAAAATGCGGCTGATGTACAACAATACTACTTGGGGTAGTAAAAAGAAACCGTTGAAATATTTCCGTCAGAATTACAACTGCGGAACTTACAATCGTTTCGGAAAAAGAGCCTGCAACAGCCATTATATCAAGCTGAAAGACATCAACGCTATCGTGCTCACGGATATCCGCTCAATGATACAGCAAGTCGTTGAAGATGAATCCGCCGCCAAGAATGCTTTCCTTGCAAAGAAACAGTCTCAGCGCTCAAAACAGACCGCCGAGGATAAGAAGCGTCTTACAGACGGTAAGCGCAGACTTGACGAGCTTTCAGCTCTCATTCCGAAGATCTACGAGGACAAGGTTCTCGGAAAAGTTCCGGAAGATGTGTGCATCGACCTGTTGCAGAGATATACCGCCGAACAGAAAGAGCTTAATGCCGTTGTCACCGATCTCGAAGCCAGACAGCAAGAAAGCCGGAAGGACGAGGAAGATGTCGATAAGTTCATTAGCCGCTTGAAGAAATACGCCGGAGCAGAAGAACTTACCCGCGAGATGTGTATGGAGCTGATTGAGTACATTGTGGTTGACGAATATGCCGCAGATCGTCCGCGCCACATCGAAATTTACTACAAGTTCCTCGATAAGGCATTAGAAAACAAAAATCACCTTAATTTACCGCAATCTGCTTAACAAAGCCGATTGTGGGCAGTAAGAAAATGTGTGTCCTTTTTAGATGTTGAATACGAGCAATGTGTATTGCCACATGCTTCAGGAAGCACAGGCGAAAGTATCCGAAGCAGTTACCAATGCGCTTGATTTCAGAAGAAAAAATGACGAAAAAGACAGCGCATAAACCGGTTTCCCGAAAATAAAGAACAAACAAAGAACAAAACGTTTTTCAGGCATAAAACAAAGTCCCACAGTTGGCTTTATAAAGCCAACTGTGGGAACCTTTGCTGGTGACCCGTACGGGAATTGAACCCATGATTCCGCCGTGAAAGGGCGATGTCTTAACCTCTTGACCAACGGGCCGTTTGGTAGCGGCAGTAGGATTCGAACCAACGACCAATCGGGTATGAACCGAGTACTCTAGCCAACTGAGCTATGCCGCCACATAAGCCGACAGGCGAAACCTGCGACTAATTTATTATACTATAATGATGACAAAAAGTCAAGAAAAAATTTATACCGAAGCAAATTTCGTCATATCCTCCAAATAGACGGCGGAGGCAAAACGCGAAATGTGCAAAATGCGCCGACATGGAAGTGCCGGCGCATTGTTTTTTTATTTTCCGATAAGCTTGAGAAACTTCTTGTCATTCATCTGCTCGTTGGAGACGTACTTTCCGTCGCAGAACAGAGCGTAAGTTGTTATCGGAGTCGGGGCGCTCTGTGCGTCTTCCTTGGTAGTTATATGTATCGCCTTGAAGCGGACGCCGTTCTCTGCGGCTGTCTGTTCGAGAATGGGGACGTACTTTGCGTTAAAGGGGCACTGGCTCGGGGAGTAGAGGACATAGCCGGGCTCATCAATGTGCGGATGCTTTGCGCACTCGCGGAATCTCGGCACATCTGCACCATCGCTGAACGGAAGATACCACAGCTGCACTCCGTTGTCAGCCTCATCTGCGACCTTGAAGCCCTTGTACCTGAGATATTTCGGGTCCGCGAGGAAGGGCTTCTTTTTAGCGGTCGAGAGGATGCACAGACCCTTTCTGCCCTGAGCTTTGCAGCCGTCGATACACATATTCAGCAGGTCGTTGGAATAGCCGTGGCCCTTGAAGCTGCCCGATACCCAGAGGCAGTTGATGAAAACGTATCCGCCGGCATCTATCGGGACCCACGCATTTTCGGCGGGAATATACTCGATGAAGCATTTTCCGCGCTCCGTGCTCTTGATGAAGGTGAGCCCCTCATCGAAGCGATCGGCGAGCCACGCTTTCTTTGAGGCTACCTGAACATCGTTGTTATTGGAAATGGCACAGCAGATATTCTCTTCTGCAAGGTTTTCTTTTGTCAGTCTGATGTATTCCATATCGCACCTCTTATATTTCTTCCTCAAGCTCTTTACTGAGGACGGCGTAGATGTAGAAATCGCTGAATGTATTGCGGTCGTCCTTGCGTGGGAAGAGCTCGCGGTGTACAGCTTCGGGCGGCAGACCCAGCCTCTCGGTGAGGT
>CAMOKN010000280.1 GCA_946617595.1 uncultured Clostridia bacterium | reverse complement strand
CTCCCCCGCTGGGGGAGGTGGCGAAGCCAGAGAGGGATGACCGACAGAAGACCGACAGACCAGCAAGCCTTCGGAGCCTTTCCTCGTCTTCGACACGGCTGCCACATTTTCTCTTTTCAAAGCGGTTTTTAGAGGTACCCTATATTATATAGCAAAATTATAAATAAGTCAAGTGAACTTGATGACGGAATAATTCACCTCTCAGTTCCGGCATTTAAGGAAAACACTCCTTGACATCATTTATTATTTCTGATATAATATCAACGATCGCCACAAAAGGCAGAAAAAACAGTTCGGAGCTTATATGAGAATCACAGACAGTGGACACACAATAAGAGCAAGCTATATAGGATACATCACACAAGCGATCGTGAACAACTTCACACCGCTGCTTTTTATTTTTTTCCGGAACAGCTTCGGGCTGACGCTCGACAAGATAACTCTTGTCACTACAGTGAATTTTGCTGTCCAGCTGATAGTTGATCTTATCTCCGCGAAGATCATTGACAAGATCGGGATAAGGGTATCCGTCACAGCAGCGCACATATTTGCGGCTTCAGGGTTGGTGTGCCTTGCAGTTCTGCCATATTCCCTCCCCTCTCCGTATGTGGGAATAATGATCTCTGTCGTGCTGTATGCAATAGGCGGAGGACTTATCGAGGTACTTGTCAGCCCGATCGTGGAAGCGTGTCCCACAGAAAAGAAAGAAGCCGCAATGAGCCTTCTCCATTCATTCTATTGCTGGGGCCACCTTGCGGTAGTCCTGCTGTCAACATTGTTCTTTACATTTGCAGGAATAGAAAACTGGCGTTATCTTGCATTTTTGTGGGCACTGATACCGGCTTTGAACTGCATATATTTTGCAAAGGTACCGCTCTACCCGATAGCCGGAGGTTCCTCTCCCATGCCGATGCGTGAGATTTTCAGCCATAAGGTATTCTGGGTGCTTATGGTACTTATGGTATGTGCCGGAGCTTCCGAGCAGGCTATGAGTCAATGGGCATCGGCATTTGCCGAATCAGCGCTTAATGTCTCAAAATCCATAGGCGATATAGCAGGTCCATGTGCATTTGCGCTGTTTATGGGAACTGCCCGTGCGCTGTACGGAAAATTCAGCGACAGACTTCCTTTGCGCCGTGTGATGATATCCTGCGCGGTGCTGTGTATCTGTACATATCTGCTCGCTGCACTTTCGCCGCTGCCGTTTTTTGGTCTTATCGGCTGTGCTGTCTGCGGATTTTCAGTAGGAATTTTCTGGCCCGGCACATTCAGCACTGCCGCACTTGAACTTCCTTCTGCCGGAACCGCAATGTATGCATTCATGGCTCTTGCGGGGGATATCGGCTGTTCATCGGGACCCACAATCGTAGGATTTTCAGCAGATCTTTCCGGCGGAGATCTGAAAGTGGGACTGCTCACAGCTGTCATCTTTCCGGTGCTGATAATAATTGGAGTCAGGCTGTTACATAAGTTCCCCAAGCTCGCTGTCAAAGTCGTCGAGCAGCAGTCTGAGGGCGGTGAAGCTCATAAGTGAATAATCATCTGCACCATGTTTCGGTACCGGTATCTCGAGCGGCTGTATCTCACGTCCTGACAGAGCGCGGATAGAGCGATTGAGCGAAACGACTATAGTGCTTTCGGATTCACTGGAGAACGAAACGGTAGATGTCTGCGAAAAACCGCAGTCAACAGCAAAAACACCGTTTCTGCAAACAGTATCTATCTGCGAACGGTCATCTGCATCAAATATTACAGTGCAGTTCTCAGGCAGCTTATCCGGCAGCACAGCATTTTTCTTTGCTATGACGACCGCATTTTCCGCACCGCATATAACGGGTCTTTCGCAGTCAAAAAAAACCAGCTCATACCCTACCCCTCTCACATCAAGCGTTTCCCCTTTTACATACACTGTCCGATATGTTCCGGACAGTGTATTTTTTATCAGCGATTCTTCTGCTGTATCTTCCCTGCCGCCAATAATAAATATCAAGGTCATGGCTCGTCCCTCCCTCTTCTGCTATTATTGCCCATTATTCATAAGATAATCCATTGGCA
This sequence comes from uncultured Clostridia bacterium, assembly GCA_946617595.1. GTDB lineage: Bacteria > Bacillota > Clostridia > Oscillospirales > Ruminococcaceae > Ruminiclostridium_E. Next base: position 7,362 of record CAMOKN010000280.1, on the reverse strand, counting down.
CTGCTTTGATTGCCTTATATACGCGCGTCGTGCGCGCTCTTGGGCAATCTATTGCTGCATCATGCAGCGGAAGCTGCCGAAAAAAAAGCGCAGGAGGTACGCATAAAAGCGGCGACACAAAGAAAGCAACGGCGAATCCAGCTCCACGGAACTTGAAAAGATTCTTCATAAAGAGAAAGCACAGAGCATCTCAATTGCTCTGTGCTTCAGTTTGTCGAAAAAGATAACTTTTATTCTGTTTGCAGACTATTCAAGTTCCGTTTTAACGGGATTTGCTTTTGCTACTTTTCACATTGAAAAGTAGCGGGTGCAGGGCAGAGCCCTGCCGGGGACGGGGTCGCTGCATGATGCAGCGATTGATTGCCCAAGAGCGCGCACGACGCGCGCATATAAGGCAATCAAAGCAGCCCCCCCAGCGGGTGCGGGGCAGAGCCCTGCCGGGGACGGGGCAGAGCCCCAGCTGTGCTTTTTAAGCTCCTTTACCTACATTATACCGCTTTACAAAAGAGACGAAATCCTTGACAGAAAGAGGTTTTGAGAAATAATAACCCTGAATGAAATGGCAGCCCATAGATTCAAGATGGTCGAGGTTTTCCTTAGTCTCGACTCCTTCTGCAACAAGTTCCTTATCAATATCTCGCATCATCTTTACTGTATTTCGCATGATAAGCATTCCGTCGTCCGACCTCATATCATCAACAAGGCTCTTGTCGAGCTTTATCATCTTCAGCGGAAGCTTCGACACTCTCTGCATATTTGAATAACCTGTTCCGTAATCATCAAGCGAGAACGTATAGCCCATTCCGGACAGCACCTGGAGATTTATGTCCATTACACCACTCACATTCTCGTAAGTCGTCTCGGTTATCTCCAGATTTATCTGTTCCGGCGATACTCCGTATTTTTCACTGAGAAATGCAAGCTTCTCCGGAAGTTCTTCCTGAAGACACTGCGCAACCGACAGGTTTATCTCGATATAATCAAGTCCCAGCTCCGCAAGATCATGTTCAGAAATAAACTTATGCACCTCTTCGAGCACAAAATCCCCAATCGGTAGTATTGCGCCTTTTCTCTCCGCCGCAGGAATGAACAGTCCCGGTGACACATACCCATATTCATCATCAAACAGCCTTATAAGCGCCTCCGCAGAAATAAATTTTCCCCTTTTGAACGAGTAGATCGGCTGATAGTACATCTCAAACTTTCTGTCCTGTATAGCGCGGTTGAGAATAATATCCATGTGGCTGAGAATAAGGTAGTCACGAGATGACATTATCTCCGAAGCATCTGTGTACAGCTGATTCGGCGGCATCTGATCCGCAAATTCGTGTCCAAGCCTGATTATCTCGTCAAAATCGTCAAGATCGTCCGGCAGCATTATCCTGCATACCTTAGGTATTACCCGGGAACTTGCAGAAACTTCTTTCTCCGATTTTCTGGAAAATTCACCGTAAAACCGCTTTACACATTCTTTAACATCATAATCCGTGTCCTCAATGATTATATAGATGTTAGCGGGATCCTCATAATATATGTCAAAGAACACCCTTTCCTTGCGGAACAGAGCATTCAGCTGCTGTATGATGTGTGACATATAATTAAGATATCCGTCCTGACCCATATATGCTCTGAGTTCATAGGCATTGACAAAGCGCACTGCTGCTATCTGTATTCTCTGCTTTGTCATAAGTATCTTTCTCAGGTCAGTGCGATAAGCCCTGTAGCTAAGCGAACCCACAGATGCATCGGAGATCTCCTCCGGACGCAGTACGAACAATATGACAAGTATGAATGAAATAGCTGTGGCTATCATCTCAACAAGAAAATGAGGGAAAAAGAACTGAAACAGTGCAGCACCTGCGGTAAATATGTACAGTGAGATCAGCGACAGCAGCTTCTGCTTCCTGAGAAGGCGCCTGCACCAGATAAGATAGAGCGTTCCGACCAGTGCGTACATCATTGAAATACCGTAAGATAACATGATATAACCGCCGCGCCTGTAGCCGTCTTCTGCTGTGACCGTGAATATCATGCCGGTAAAGGGATTTGCCGCAAACAAAGTGAGCTGCGCCGCAAAAGGTATTGAACATAATATTTTCTGTATTATCGGTCTAACCCTGTACCACGTTCCGGTTATTGAAAAGACGAAGAAGAAGTAAATATAGACAGAGCCTGCTCTGGACACATAATACAGATATATGAACACATCTGAGACAAACAGCCTTGTATCACTCAGAGGAAGCGTTTTGCAAGCCAGCTCCATGATTACATCAGACACCGCTGCGATCGTTGAAAGAACGATAAGCGCGATGAAAAAACGGTTTGTCATTCCCTTTGTCATCTTACGGACGAATACCGTTATCAATATCATCAGAAAAATCGGTATTGCGCATATATCAAAATAAAGCAGATTCTGCACTCTTCTTCGCCTCCATTCTTTTATGATTTACAGCAGCACCGCATAACGCAGTATTGTCTATACAATCTCATGCGGTTCTTATGCCGTTCTTCTCCTTGATGAACTCGACGAACTTGTCTTCCGGCAGCGGTTTTGAGAAATAGAATCCCTGAATGAAGTCAACTCCCATAGATGAAAGCAGTTCAAGCTGATCCGCAGTTTCAACACCTTCGCAGACGATCTCCTTGCGGATCTCCTTCATCATGTTCACAGTATTCTCAAGTACGCACATTCCTGATTTGTTTGCCATATCGTCAACCAGCGTCTTGTCGATCTTGATTATTTTCAGCGGCAGCTTTGAGATCCTCTGCATATTTGAATAACCTGTGCCATAATCGTCAAGAGAAAAGCTGAATCCGTTGTCTGAAAGCGTACGGATATTTCTGTCGGTAGTCTCACCTATTTTCTCATAGGTAGTTTCGGTGATCTCAAGGTTTACCCTTTCCGGATTGACATGGTACTTCTTTTCAAGCGCAAGTATCTTATCGGAAAGATCTCCCTGTACACACTGTGCAACAGAAAGGTTGAGTTCGATGTACGAAAGTCCCAGCGCCGGAAAATCGTTTTCGCTGATAAACCTGAACACTGATTCGAGAACAAAATCCCCTATCGGTATCATAAGTCCCTTTCTCTCCGCTGCGGGAATGAACAATCCCGGCGATATGAAACCGAATTCAGAGTCATTGAGCCTTATAAGAGCTTCAGCAGAGATAAATCTGCGTTCTTTGATCGAGTATATCGGCTGATAATACATCTCGAAACTCTTCTCGTTTATTGCACGCTTGAGTATGCGGTCAAGGTTGTTCTTTACACGGAAGCTGTCATTGCCGATAATATCCTTTGCGTAAGTGTAGAGCTGTTCATAAGGAATGATCCTGTGAAACTGATGCCCGATATTGAAGATAGTTTCTGCGTCTGTGGTATCTTCCGGATAGTTTATCTCGCAGAATCTCGGTATGATACGCGCACCTGTGCTCTCCATTTCTGCCATTTCTGTAACAAGTCCGGCATAAAGATCCCGTATCTTTGACTCGAAATCAAATCCGGGGTTGTCTATGATAATATACAGTCTCCCCGGAGGCTCAAAGTACATATCAAAGAACAGCTTTTCATCATCGCACATCTGTTTTATGCGGCGAACGGTGACCTTCATAAAACTGAGATATTTCTCCTCGCCAAGGTACTGCTGAAGTTCACGCGCATTAATAAAGCGCATAACGATGATCTTCTCCCTGCTTACGGAAGACGTTATTTTCCTGATCTCATTTGTGAATGCCCGATAGCTCGGCATTTCGGTCGAATAATCTATGTAGTCCTCCGGTCTGAGGACAAGCAGAACTATGAACAGTTCCGCAAACGCCGTAAATATCATTTCCACAAGGTACTGCGGATAAATCAGTTGGAACAGAACTGCCAGACCGTTAAGTATATACATTATCAGCAGACAGAACCATTTTGAATGCGATAACATATTTTTTCTTCGTATCAGGTAGGATATACCCCATGCGGAGTACATTGCTGCACCGATATAGAACGCATATATAAGCGGTCCGCGCTGATAACCGTTTTCAGTGTCAACGGTGAATACAAGCCCTGTGAACAGGTTGGAAAACAGTATCAGCATGAGAACGAAGTATGGCGAGAATGTTATAAGCAGATTATGTTTCTTGGTCATCCAATATCCTGTTCGTGTTTCTGAAAACAGGAACAGCAGATAAAATATAGGTACAAGGATATGGAAAACGTAATACAGGTAAGTAAAAAGCGCAACAAGAACTGCCTTGGCATCACTGATCGGAAAATTTCCGGACAGCGAACCTGTCACGCAGTCACACAATGCCGTAGCAAGGGACGCGCTTATAAGCATCATAAACCACTTGTATGACGCGCCGCTTACCATTTTTCTTGAGTGGGCGGCATAAAGTATTATGGTATAGATAGGTACGGCAACATAATCGAGATAAACTATTCTGTCCATACTTTGTCACCCTTTCAATAATCTTCTGTAATGTATCATTTAATTATACCATATAATATATACCTTTTTCATCTGTTTTTTCAGTTTTCTACATTCCGGAAATATTTTCGTTATTTTTTACATTATATTTGGAATGCAGCAGACATATATTCAGCATTTATTACAATATGATTGGTGATTTTGCCGATTTAGCTCTGTGATGGATCTGTTTGGGTTCCGCGGATATGATAGGGGCATCTACCCTATGCCCCTGACGAGGGGGCTGCCTTGCACTTGCCTTGGCTTGCCTCTTCCTTGCGGCATTGTGGCAAGTGCTTGATGCATCGTGCATCAGCCACCCCCTCGACCCCGGCGGGCGTACGGCGCCTGTGACTGCGCTTCGCGTTATATTATACACTAATTGCAAAATCCCTTTATATCAGCCAAACAAATGACAGCTATAAACAAAATCTCCCTTTGCAGGCACCGCAGCGAAATCACCATACGGAACTCAGCAAAGGGAACGCAAATATACGTTTGAAGAAGCAAAAAAGATCGGTTTGCGCGGGTAAGATCTTATCTGCAAACTCAGGCAAGGTTCAGCAGACGTACAAAGCCTGTAACCTTGAAAATATCCATTACCTCATCGTTGGTGTTCTTGATTACCATAGAACCCTGTGTTTTCATGGTTTTCTGCATCTGGAGAAGCACTCTCAGACCCGCAGAAGATATATATTCAAGCTTTGCGAGATCGAATACAAGATCATGCACTCCTTCGATCTCCTTTATAAGTTTTTCTTCAAGTTCGGGAGTATTCATTGAATCAAGTTCACCTATAAGTGATACCGTTAATGTGCTTCCGTTCTCAGTCTTTTCAAAATCCATAGTACCATTTCTCCTCTTCTTTATATTGAGTGGATTCAGCCGACTATTTTGCCGATCTCTTTTTCTATCGTGAAGACGTTCTGACCGTCTTTATGTTCATAAGCTACAGCGTCCATGGTAGTCTTGACAAGGTAAATCCCAAGACCTCCTATCGGTCTTTCGTCAAGATCAGCCTCTACATCGGGATCCTCTTTTTTCAGCGGATCATACGGTTTTCCGGAATCTTCAAAAGAAATTACTGCCCGCGGCGGTTTATCGCCGTTCTCTACACTGAATTTTATTGTTGCAGTCCCTGTCTCGGGATTATAAGCATAATGAGTGATATTCATAAAGATTTCTTCAACGCACAGTTTGATCTGTCGCTTTGTTCTTGCAGGGCAGTCACAGGTATCGAGCGCTTCCTGAAGAAAAGTGAAGACCTTTGAAAGATTTTCTATAGTTGCTTCGACTTTCAACTCTTTCATAATACCATCTCCTTTTACATAAAATTCACGATCCAAAACATTAATGATACGTAACAATCTTTTTCAAATATATTTTAACACATATCACCAAAAAAATCAAGTCCTTTCCATATGTTTTGATTAAAATTGTAATTATTTTCTTTCACCAAATTACGAATATGCGGTTGACTTTTGTAGGAAATTATGATAATATAATAAGGTAGTTGTAGAAATTGACGAAATTTGTTTTATCGTTATTCAGATATAAATTCTGATCTTCCGGTCAAGGACAGATCAGGCTAAGGCGGCGAATTTTATGAAAACCAGACCATTTATGCGTGCTGCTGCACTGGCGGCGGCACTTTTGATGTGCGGATGTGCAACAGATATTTCAGGTAAGCTCCCACCGTTGACAGAACCTTCTGCCGTAAGTACCACTGCTCCTGCCACTACCGCAAAAACAAAAAAGACTACCACCACAACAACTGTTACAACAACAGTTACCACATCTGAGACAACCACCGAAACGACTACGGCAGAGACAACCCCGGAGCCTGAGACGTTGACCGAAACTATCAGCGTGCAGACGGACAGCAGTGAACCAATGAACGAGGTTTACAAAAATTATACGTTCACAGAAGAGGACAAAGAGTTTATATCGAAATGCGTGTTTGTCGGTGACAGCATCTGCATGGGACTGAAGACCTACGAGGTGCTTCCGGCAACTCAGGTACTTGCAAAGGGTAATGTTGCAGCAAGAAGCATATTTGAATACACATTCAAGCTTAACGGGAGCGAAATGTCGCTTCTTTCGGCACTTGTCGATCTCAGACCGGAATACGTGGTATTCTCAATGGGAATGAACGATGTGAACATTACCTCAGAACAGAAATACTGCGAGAATTATGATGATCTGATGTCACAGGTACAGACTTTTCTGCCTGATGCAAAGCTCATTGTTCTTTCGATCACTCCGATAACATATTCAGAGACCGGAAAGCTCTTCACTTATCCGCAGAACATAGACAGCTTCAATGCCGCGATCGAGGAATATCTTTCCACCAAAGAAAACTGGACATTCTGTGATGTTTCACATGAGATGAAAAACTCTATGAATATGCTGAAATCACTGTATCTCGGTTCACCTGACGGCGTTCATCTGACACGCTCCGCTTATGACGCGATCCTTTATCAGTTATGTGAAAGATTTGTTCACGGAAAGATCTATAATGCAGCCGGCGAGCTTGTGGAAGAGACTGCCGAGACTACAACTACAGCAGGAACTTCCTCAAGTGGAACTTCAAAGAATAACGATGACGATAACATTACTCCCCATTTCGTAGATGAATGAGGATTCCCCTCCCCCTTCCCCCTCCCCAAGGGGAGGGGGTTCTTACTTTTTGTGGGGGCTGCGCCCCCTCACCCCCGCAGACAGGGGGCTTTCCGGTCGCCCCCTTGAACCCCTTCGGGTCGGGGCTTGCAGCCCCGCCTTTGTGGGGCTGCGCCCCCACACCACCGCAAACAGGGGGCTTTCCGGTCGCCCCCTTGAACCCCTTCGGGTCGGGGCTTGCAGCCCCGCCTTTGTGGGGCTGCGCCCCCACACCACCCGCAGACAGGGG
>CAMOKN010000279.1 GCA_946617595.1 uncultured Clostridia bacterium | reverse complement strand
TTGATGTCAAGCTCATTTCGTCCTTCGGACGAACAAATGGCTGATGAGCAGACATTAAATATGACTGACGGCGCAATCACCGCACGCTCTTTGTGCGGTATAGCCTAAACAGAAACCAGAACAAAGAATAGAGGTAACATAATGTTAAATGCCATACTCAGCGGTAATATGATAGAGATCGTCCTTACAGCGTTCTCACTGCTTGTAATGCTGCTGATAATATTTCCGCTTCATGAGAGTGCTCATGCGCTTGTTGCAAAGTGGCTCGGAGACGATACCGCAGAGCGTCAGGGACGCATCACTCTGAACCCCCTGCCTCATCTCGATATTATGGGAACTATCGGTATCCTGCTTTTCGGCATAGGCTGGGCAAAGCCTGTACCGGTAAATACAAACAGATGCCACAAAGTAAAGAGCCGCAAGACCGCAATGGCGCTAACAGCCGCTGCCGGACCTCTTGCAAACCTGCTGTCGGCTCTGCTGTTTATGGTCATTATGAAGATAATCGAAGTCTCCACCGGAAACTATCTTACGAGTATGTCAGGTGCAATGATAATAGCTTCGTCTTCCGGCGAAGTATCTGTTGTGACATACATCATCGAGGCACTCTACCTTATAATCAATATTGACCTGCTCAACGGAGTGTTCAACCTTCTCCCGATACCTCCGTTTGACGGATCGAGGGTGGTCTGGGCGTTTCTTCCGGAAAGACTGTATTTCTCGATAATGAGATATGAGCAGATCATAATGTTCGTCCTGCTGGGACTGATGCTCACAGGTATAATCTCAATACCGTTCAGGATACTTTCAAACGCTATTTACTCATTCTTCAACCTGATAACGGGATTTATCTGCTGAAATGGACGAATTAAGCTTCAAACTCGAAATTTTCGAGGGTCCGCTGGATCTTATGCTCAGTCTCATCTCAAAGCATAAGCTGAATATCCGTGATATAGAGATCTCGATACTGCTTGAGCAGTTTCTCGACTATCTGGACAAGCTTCAGGAAGCGGACATTGATGTTGCCGGCGAGTTTGTCGAAATGGCAGCTCACCTGATATTCATAAAGACAGCGGAGCTTCTTCCTAAGCACGAAGTTGAGGCGCTGAAGAAGGAGCTTACCGGAAGGCTGATAGAGTACGCTATGTGCAAGGCTGCTGCCGAGCGCCTGAAACGTCATTTCTGCGGCGATACGGTATTTGTGCGTGAACCTCTTGATCTGCCGGTGGACAACACCTACAGGCTGCGGCATGACCGCTATGAACTGCTTGACAACTATACCGCGGTCAGCACAAAGAGCGAGCAGCTCAAAAAGGACGCAAGAATGGTCCTGAAGCCGATAGTTGCGCAGACCTATGTAAGTGTGTTCTCAAAGCTGATATTTGTTGTGAAGCGTTTGAGGACAGGTGCGGATATCGAAGTGAAATCTTTGTACAAGGGACAGACCCGTTCGTCGCAGGTGGCAATATTTCTTGCGCTGCTGGAGCTTTCAAAGCGCGGACGAGTGGAGTTCTCAGATGACGGAGAACATATAATAATGACAAAAGGCGGGCATGAAACGCCCGATGATGCCGGTAACGGCAATACACAAGAGACGGAGGTGACCGGAGAATGACGCTTGCTGAGGGAATAGCGGCGATCGAGGCAATAATGTTCGCTTATGGTGATCCGATTACGATAGAAAAGCTTTCAGAAGCCTCCGGGATCGACGAGGAAACAACGGTGAAGCTCGTTGACCGTCTTGAAAAGCAGTATAACGTGCGTGAGAGCGGGCTTCGGATCCTTCGCATAAATAACGGTTATCAGATCGCGGCACGGACGGAGTTTGCCGACAGCATAAAAAAAGCGCTTGAGACAAGAAAACAGCAGCCGCTTTCGCAGGCGGCGATGGAAGTTCTGGCGATAGTTGCTTACAATCAGCCGGTAACAAAGGGATTTGTGGAGCAGGTAAGAGGAATAGACAGCAGCAGCGTTGTCAACACTCTTGCAGAGAGGGGACTTCTTGAAGAAGCCGGAAGGCTCGATCTCCCGGGAAGACCGATATCATACCGCACCACGGACAATTTTCTGCGGTGCTTCGGGCTGAGCCGGATAGAAGAACTGCCGCCGCTGCCAGACCGTGAAGGTCAGCTGGATTTTGATGAGCTGGAGGAAATGGAACGGGAGAAGGAACTTGAATATCCCGATTCCGGTGAGCAGACGTTCTTTGATGATGAGGCTGATGATACGGCTGATGAAAGAGAAGACGACGATGATATCTGACAGAAAGGTAATGTGATAATGGTAGGCTGGATCATATTCGGTTCGATCCTGCTTATCCTGATACTTATTTTTATTCAGTCCGTCTCCGTGACTGCGGTGCTTGACAAAAAACCGGAAGTCCGGATAAAGTTCATGTGGTTCACGATCGTGAAGATGCCGGCAGATCCGAAGACGCTGAAAAAGAGAAAACTGAAAGCCGAACGCAAAAGGGCAAAGGAAGAGAAGAAAGCCGCAAAGGCTGCAAAAAAGGCTGAGCGAAAAGCCGCGAAGGAAGCTGAGAAAAACGGTGTGGAAAAGCCTCCGGAGTTGCAGCCTGAACCCGTCGGTGAGCAGGAAAATGAACCGTCCGAGCCTGCAAAGACTGAGCCTGTTGACCCTAAAGCGCTGAAAAAAGCGGAGAAAGAACGCAGAAAAGCCGAAAAAGAAGCGAAAAAGGCGGAGCGTGAGCGTAAGAAAGCCGAAAAGGCAAATAAACCTCACATCGACTTTGAAATGATAATGGATTACGTCAGAAGCGCTTCTCCTCCGGTGAAAAGGCTGTTCAGAAAGATCAGGATAAGAGATCTTTATGTGGATTGGGTGGTCGGGTCAGACGAAGCCGGAAAGACTGCCATAAAATACGGCGGACTGTGTACGGCGTTCTACTCGCTGGAGAAATTCCTTACGACCTATTTCGACGCAAAGATCGGAGAGATAAACATTGAAGCGGATTTCAGAGCCGAAAAGGACGATATATTCATATACGTGACACTGAAGCTCAGAATATGCACGGCAGTCGGCTGCGCACTGTGGCTCGCATTCAGAGTATTGAAGACGTATCTGAAATACAACAGGAAAGAACCCAAAAAACATGGCGGAAAAAGGTCTGCGCCCAGGAACAGAAAAGCTGCGTGAGCTAAGGTGTATGATCTTGTAACGCAGGTTTGCTGACTGGTATGTGAGATCGCATAAAAAAACGTAATTATTTGAAATTTATATTTGGAGGAAAATATATGGCACAGCATCTTGAAGGACTTATGAGCACATCAATGGAGAAGATAAGAGATCTTGTCGATGTAAACACTATCATCGGTGAACCTATATCTTCACCTGACGGGACTACTATAATCCCGATATCGAAGGTATCGTTCGGATTCGTTTCCGGCGGCTCGGATCTCCCGACAAAGGTGGAGAAAGAAGTTTTCGCCGGCGGTGCGGGAGCCGGTATCACTATCAAGCCGCAGGCATTCATTGTTATCGGAAAAGACGGCGATGCCAAGATACTTGAGCTCGGCGGAAAGACCAGTCCGATCGACGGCATCATCGAAAGCGCTCCCGAACTTCTCAACAAGATCAAAGGTCTTTTCGGAAAGAAGAAGGACGGCGAAGAAGGCGAAGATGCCGACGGATCCGAAGAGGAAGGATCGGACGAATGATTTTTCCTTGAACATGACCGAAAATTTTACAATTGCTGAATAACCCGCACAGCCCCGGCACAGAATATTCCCGAGGTGAACATATATGAAAATTGTTTCTGTTATTCTTGCGGTCATCACAGCAATTTGTATTTTCGGCACATCGGCTCACGCACAGCCGGATATAGAAGACATTTCCGCAAAATGCGCTGTAGTGATAAATGCCGATACGGGAAGCGTTCTTTTTGAGAAGAACGCCGACACCCATCACGCTATGGCAAGTACCACGAAAATAATGACCGCCCTCATCACACTTGAATCGGGTGATCCCGACAGACAGTTCGTTGTTGACAGCATGGCAATACGTGTTGAGGGAACTTCTATGGGGCTCCGTGAGGGCGATATCGTAACAAGGCGCGCTCTCTGCTACGGAATGCTGCTGCCGTCGGGCAACGATGCCGCAAATGCCGCAGCTGTCAATATTGCCGGAAGTCTTGATGCCTTTGCGGAGCTTATGAACAAGCGTGCGGCACAGATAGGAATGAAGGACACGCATTTTGTGAATCCTTCCGGACTCGATGCCGACGGGCATTATTCAACCGCATACGATATGGCACTGCTTGCGCGTGAAGCCTTGAAAAATGAGGAATTCCGGAAGATCTGCCGCTGTCAGTCAGCTGAAGTGTCATTCGGAGCGCCTCCCTATAAGCGCACTCTCGGAAATTCCAACAAGCTGCTCTATCTCTATGACGGCTGTATCGGAGTGAAGACGGGCTTTACCGACAATGCCAGAAGATGCCTCGTGTCTGCCGCAGTCAGAAACGGGTGCACCTTGATAGCGGTCACACTCGATGCTCCCGATGACTGGAGAGATCATGCCGGAATGCTCGACAGCGGGTTCGGAAAAGTGAGATCCTTCAATATTCCCATGAACTCATTTGCTGTTCCCGTTATCGGAGGAAATGCCGATATCGTCAGCGCCGAGCCGTCGGAAAAGGTGTCGCTGGGACTTACAGATGATGAATCCCGCAGCGTGCGTGTGAAGTACAGTATCCCGAAATTCGTGTACGCGGAGATCGGGAAAGGTGATAAGATAGGATACGCGGATATCTATGTCGGCGATAAGCTGATGAAACGTGTATCTATGAATGCAGCCGGAAGCGTAGGACGCACGGCTCCCAGAGAAAGCCTGTGGGACAGGATAATCATGTGGTTTACAGGCTGAACAGAACGGATAATAAATGGAACTTATAAGAATTCAGAAAATAATAGCCGACAGCGGATACTGCTCCCGAAGAAAAGCAGAGCAGCTCATTACCGACGGTGAGGTAAAGTGCAACGGTCACCCCGTAAAGCTCGGAGACAAAGCAGACCCTGTGAATGATCTCATAACCGTGTGCGGCGAAAAAATAAGCGCAGAGCCGGTAACTCTGCGTTACATAAAACTGTATAAGCCGAGAGGGTATGTTACAACGATGTCGGACGATCTCGGCAGAAAAAGCGTCACCGAGCTGCTGAAAGGTATTCCGGAGCGGGTATATCCCGTTGGCAGGCTTGACAAGGACTCTGAGGGCTTGCTTCTCCTCACGAATGACGGGGCACTCGCAAACGATATAATGCACCCGAGAAAGCATATTGCCAAAACATACCGCGTGACCGTATGTGAGAAGGTCTCGGAGGATATCATCGACAGACTGATGAACGGCGTTGAGATCGGTGAGAATGAGTTTACGTCAAAGTGTGTGGTTACCGTACTCACCGAGGAAGAAGACCGGACTGTGCTTGAGTTTACGATCTATGAGGGCAAGAACCGTCAGATACGCCGTATGTGCGAGGCTGTCGGGCTTAATGTAAAGCGGCTCAGAAGGACTTCGGTAGGCGGTGTGAAACTCGGAATGCTCCGCCCCGGAATGTATGCCGATCTTACCGATAAAGAAATGCAGACACTTAATGCCGCTGTCGGCAGAACTTCCGGACGCCGGTCTAAAGGCGGCAGTACAAAACAGAAAAGAGGAAACAGCGGAAAATGGTAACTATACTCAGAGATCCAGAAATTGCTGACAAACTCGTATTTGTAATGAAGGAAGACGGCAGAAGGGTAGGCGGGATAACCGCAAAGCTTACCGATGACGGTGATCTTCTTATAATGAAGCTCGACAGTGAGAAGGAGCTTTATTATGACGGACTTGTACGCTCTGTGCTTGCTTACGCGAATATCAGAGGCATCGACAGGGCTGTATTTGATATTACCGACGAACGTCAGCTTTACAGGCTGAAAGGATTCGGATTCATCACGGACGAAAGTAAGATACTTCCGAGCATAAATGATTTCTTCTCACAGGAGTGTGCTTCGGACAAGGCGCAATGACCGTATTTGCGGTTTGCAGGTGAAAAAATGAAAATACTTGTTTTCGGCTGCGGAGTCGTAGGTTCTTATCTTATACATATCCTGTGCAGAGCTGGTAACGAGGTCACTGTTCTCGCCAGGGCGCACAGTGCTAAGATACTGAGAAAATACGGACTTCGCATAAAGCATAAATTACAGAATACAAAAAGCATAGATTATCCTCAGGTCATCACCGAACTCAGCGGCGATGAGAGATATGACCTTGTTTTTTCCGCAATGCAGGGTCAGCAGCAAAAGGAAGTCCTTCCGATGATGGCTGATATCGACTGTCAGATGTTCATACTTGTGGGAAATGATCTTACAGCTGCTGAAAGCGAACGTGAATTCATAGAGCTGACCGGCGGTACCAAGACGCTCCTGTTCGGGTTTCAGTCAACCGGCGGTGTCAGAATGCACAATTACACGATATGTTCACGAAGCGGAAAGGGTTCTATGACCATAGGCGGACTGCACCGCGAGCCTGCTTTTGAAGAACGCCGCCTGATCTCCTCCGCGTTTGGCAAGACCGGGTTCAGCCTGAAATATACCGACGATATGGAGGGCTGGCTGTATTGCCATGCAGCGGCTATACTTCCGATGATATATGTAGGATTCACAAACGGATTCAGCCTGAAAAATGAAGGAGCAGCCGGTACAGGCGATATCGTAAAGGCAGTTTCAGAGGGTCTTGAACTTATCGGGCGTGTCGGGATACAGATACGTCCTGCAGAGATGGAAAAGTCGCTGAACAGTCCGTTCAGATCTGCGGCGATCAGAATATTGATGCTTGCGGCATCAAAGACGAAGATAGGCGAGCTCACAGCCTCCGAGCACTGCCGCAGCTCGATATCGGAAATGGAATATCTTGACAAGCATTTTAATGAGCTGAGAAGAATGGCTCCTGACCACACCATGCCTGCATGGAACAAGCTCCGGTCAAAAATGCTGTCATGGGAACAGATACACTCGCTGTATGAAAAGTGATCGGATAAAACACAGGGCAGCAGATGATCTGCCGCCCTGTGTGAGACTGTCAAAGAAGTCGCCTTCGCTTGAGAACTATGAGATAAGTCAGAAGGGGCTCCTCTGTCGGTCAGCCCCTCTGCCTTCGGCACCTCCCCTGTAGGGGAGACACCCTCACCACCCCGCAAGCCCTTTAAAAAGGGCTTGATCCTAAACCTACTCCCGTTAAAACGGAACTTGAAAAGTCACTTCACAATTCATGCAAATGCTTTTTTGACAAACTGACACAGGGCAGCAGATGATCTGCCGCCCTGTGTTTTTTTGCTGTTCAGGTGTTATTTGGATAAACGCGATCTCAGTTCGCTCTGATGCGCTCTATACGGTCGCCGATATAATCCGCGACTTCGTTCTCGTTGATGCCGAGGACAAATGAAAATTCGGGGTATATCATATTTTCGGCTGCGCGCAGTGCGTTTTCGTCCGATACGAGGACTTTTCTCCCGTTGCTGCGGCATGATTCGGTATGCAGATAGATAGTCTTGATAAGCGAGATTATCCTTGTGCAGTTTCCTTCTTTAAGAATACTGTCTATCTCTGAGCGGCGCTCTTTGGTATTAAGTGTAAGGCGGATCTCGCCGTTTTCTGAATCGTCTATCGCCGCATTCACCTCATCGGTGGTCATAGGCTTTCTGAGTCTTCCGACAGCGTTCCCGACCGGTACAAAGTATGAAGATGAACCCGAACTCAGCGGTACGAGCTTCAGATAATCCTCGGTATTCACACCGTCAAAGCTCTTGGACTCGACCGCCTCGATGCGGCAGACGCCTACCCCTTTATAAACTACATAATCATTGACAGAAAAGTTTGCCGCATTCATTTTTAAGACCTCCTGACACCGCGGTGATTTGCATAATATTACAATGGTTTTTTAGAAATTATCATATATATTATACCACATTTTCTCAACTTTTAACATAGGCTATTTGTACAAAGATACAGAATTTTATACATCGTAAAAAGGCTAAAATTGCCACAAGCAAATATCCCGCCTGCCGGAAAGTTCCGACAGACGGGATATTCTGTTATTTCTTTATCAGTCGCTCAGGCGTCGCCTGTTCCTATAGCTTCGGCCGGATTGCTGCTGAGCTGTTCATCGACAGGTGTACTTTCAAAAATTTCGCGTGCCGCGTCATTATACATCTCCGGTATCGGCAGCCGCTTGTACTGGTGATCCCCTTCATCAAAGACAATATAATATCGCTCATTACCTGTGTAGAACGACCTTTCCGCTGTCATAGAAATTGCCTTTGAGTATTCCTCCGAATCCGGTTCAAGAGTATGGACCTCAAAGGATCCGTCTCCGCCGTCGTTCACATAGTTAGTATAGTTGAAAAGTGAGAGTGAATTTTCGACGCTGTATGGTACTTCTTTCGTTTTTCTCGCAATGTATGCGGGCTTATATTCGCTATTTTCCTCAAACATATCATAGCCGTATTCCGAAAGAAGCGCGACAGTTCTCTCAAAGAACGGATATATCTGATACTCGAAGTTGGACGGTCCGTTGTATTCATAAATAACACGCAGGTTCAGTTTTTCCGGTTCGGCATACGCGGAGAGGTAAAGCTGTTCAAACGTTACATCGGCTGCGTCCGCCTGCATAGCTTCACACAGCTTTTCTACCGGTATATCATACCTTGTGATATCCGAATCGTCACGAACGCCGCCGGTGTAGTTATACCGGAAAACATAAGCATCTGTTGCGTTCACTTCTATCTCGGTAAAAATGCCAGTTTCCGTATCTACCGAAGTGATCGTATCGTTCATCTCGGGTACATAATACATCGAAGAGTGTGAGCTGCCAAGAAATCCTTTGTTGGCATAGATAAGCTCGTATATCTCACGGGTGTATTCCCTTGTGAGATAGTATCTCCTCTCACTCACGAGTCCGCCTTCTTCGCTGGTATATCCTATAGTCAGTTCTATTAAATCGGAGTCCGGCTGCGGACGTTCATCAATTATTTTTTTGTGCAGTCTGACCGCGTCCTCATACGGCACGTTGTATGACTGAGCATTGTCAACAAAATTAGTCAGCTGTATCGTTGCTCTGGGCGCTGTATCCTTGTCCGGGATATATGTGGCATACCCGAATCCGTCCGAATGTGCAAGCCCGAAGCATATCAGCGCGCACAGTCCTGTTGTTGCGGCATAACGCAGCGCTGTGAACGGAAGCTTCTTCAGCTTTCCGCCGCCGATAAGTTCAGCGATCACAAAAATAACAAGCGAAATTATCAGCCATTCCGTCACATAGAACATTGCCGGAGTATCTGTGTCATACCCGAACCAGAAGACAGAAGCTGAAGGACAGAATATCCTGAACCAGAAGAACGCCGAGGCACCGAGTACGCATATTCCCGTATAGATATGCAGCGCATAGCGATATACAAAGGCTTCACCCGTTCGCTCGGTGCGCCTGTGTTTTTGCAGGAAGTATGCTCCTATGCAAAGTCCGGCTAAATATACACCGATCGCCGCAAGTATCCACGGGTCGCGCAGAATACTACCCCAGCTTCGGTACATAAGCAGGAATGATAACGGTGACAGAACGCAAAGGATACCGGTATCGCTGGCTCTTATCCAGTCGGAAGCTCCGTAAGCGGTGAACAGTGAGATGTTGCGCAGGAAGATCACAGATGCGGGTATCACTATCTGCATCGCTATAGGCACGACTACAGCAGTCGCTTTCTTGCCGGTAGTGCTTATCACGAACAGAGTCATAAAGAACAGCAGGAGGAACGTGATGATACCCATTGGCATCATGCTTTCCATTGTGTTGATCCCTTCGTAATATGACGGCATCCATGACGATACTGTTTGCGGATATGATTTTTCCCAGTCGTATGAACGCATTACCGAACATATCGCAGATCCGGTCACTACCGCTAAGATGTGAGGAACGAACACCGAAATGAACGTTGCGAGAAGATCGCCGAAGAACCGCTTTGTATGTGTAATCGGCAGTGTCATTTCCATGTTGACATACCGCTTGCTGTGAAGATAGCGGAATCCCGAAAGCAGTATGACGAACGATACGATCACACAGCCTAACATAGCCGCGACAAATATTATCAGGTCAGTGCCTCTTGCGATCATTTCGAGAGTGCGAATCATATTGTTTGTATCTTTGTCTATTCCCAGAAGCAGTCTTATATACCGGTCATATACTATCAGAAAATACGGATAAGTGAAAAACGAAAGAATTGTGAGCAGAACGGTCAGATATTTCAGCTTTCCGAGTCTGTACAGAAAATACGTGAGGAATCTTGACTTATTCCTCGTTGAGCTTTGAGCTGTCATAACCCACACCCTCCATTTCATATATAAATATTTCTTTAAGAGTCAGACGCATTTCATCTGCTATTTTCGGAGAAAGTTTTTCCACTGCCGCACGTGCCTTTTCAAGACCACCTTTTGCTATGATATAGGTAAGGCTTCCGGATCTTTCGATATGAAGCACTTCAAGTTCAGGAAGATCTCCGGCGGTTATCTCTCTGTCAAATGCGGCGCGTATCTTTACGGTATCGGCTTCAACATCGTCAAGTTCGCGGTCGAATATCACCTTTCCGTTATGAAGCAGTCCCACTCTGTCGCAGAACTCATCTATCTCGCTCAGATTATGGGACGAGAAAACCACGGTCAGACCGTTGTCGAGCATTGCGTCTATGAGTATCTTCTTCACGATAGAACGCATGGTCTGATCGAGTCCGTCGAATGCCTCATCAATGAACAGGTAGCTCGTTCTGCATGATATACCGCAGATAACGGCAGCCTGCCTCTTCATTCCCTTTGAGAATGTATGGAGCTTCTTATCGGTCGGCAGTCCTACGATCGAAACCAGCTTTTCAAACAGTTCATCTGAGAATGTAGGATAGAAGCTTCTGTAATATTTTTTCATCTGCATCAGCGTCATTGACGAGAACTGCACTGTTTCATCGTCAATGAAGAACAGGCGTTCTTTCAGCTTTTCGTTGTCGTAGATGTCCTGACCGTCGATCTTCACGCTTCCCGATATGGGCTTATAAACGCCGCTGAGTATTTTCAGCAGTGTGGATTTACCGGCAGCGTTTGAACCGAGCAGACCGTATGAGCAGCCGTCGGGAACGCTGAGCGTTATGCCGTCAAGAGCGCACTTGTCCCCGTAGTTCATAACGCAGTCTTTTATTTCGATCATATTCCTTTTCCTTTCTTTTCATCGGGATTTTGCTCCGTCCATATCCTGTTCATAATTTCCTCTGCTGTTTTTCTGTCAACACCGGCTTCTGCCGATCTGCGCATAGCATCTTCGAGCACAGCTGCGGCTTCGTTCTTTATTTTTTCCGCAGCGCTTCCGCCCCCTGCAACGTAGCTTCCTTTTGCGGGAAGTGAATATATCAGACCGCTGCGTTCGAGTGCCGCATAGGCTTTCTGAACCGTATTCGGGTTTACGCCGAGAGCTTTTGCTGTTTCTCTGACTGCCGGAAGCTTCTCATCGGGTGCAAGTACACCTGCGGATATCAGCCGGACGATCTCATCACAGATCTGCTCATAAATGCTTGAGCTTCCGTCAAGTTTTATATCGAACAAACTGCCACTTCCTTTCATTGTTTTTTCGGATCCGTAAATAAATTAACTGTACTATCTGTATTAGTACAGTTGTATTATAACACACAACTGTATTAATGTCAATAGTACAGTTAAAAATTTATAAAATTTTTTGCAGATATCATTCTCCGCTGTCAGGAATCTGCAAGTTTCAGCAGCTTCGCGATCGTTTCTCTGTCTGCGAGTCCCTCTGAGAACGCTGTGGCAGCGCCGCAGGCTGTTCCGAGCAGCAGTGCATGACCGTAATCTTTTTCCGCACCTGCAAGAAATCCTGCAAGCATAGAATCTCCGGCTCCGACAGTATTTACGGCATTTCCGGTGAATGCCTTCCGGAAATGTGTCCTGCCGGTTTCGTCAAGCAGGAATGCTCCTTCTTCTCCCATTGAGACGAGAACGTTCACTGCACCCATGTTTCTGAGCGCGGAAGCGTATTTTTCCACTTCCGAGAGTGAAGTGATCGTTGTCTCAAATATATCCGAAAGCTCATGAATATTCGGTTTTATCACATAAGGCTCGTATTTCAGAATATTCGTGAGAAGCCTCTTCTCTGCGTCTGCCGCAATACGGATTTTTCTGTCGGACAGTCTTTCAAGCAGCTTTTCGTAAGTATTATCCGGCATACTCTTTGGTATGCTGCCGGCGATAACTACCGTATCTCCGCTTTTTATCCGGTCGGTCCTGCGGTAGAATTCATCAGCCGCTGCTTCGTCGATCTCCGGTCCCGCAGCATTTATTTCAGTATCTTCATTTGTATGCAGCTTGACGTTTATTCGTGTAAGCCCATGTTTCAGATGAACGAGGTCGGTATTGATACCCATTTCCCGGACACCTCTTTCAAGCTCGTATCCGGTGAATCCTGCCGCGAATCCGAGTGCAACTGAATCTATCCCAAGCTGAGCAAGCACAGCGGAAACGTTTATTCCTTTTCCTCCGAAAAATATCCGCTCGGAGCGTGAACGGTTCACACGTCCGGGAGTTATGCCGTCAAGCTTCATAACATAGTCTATTGCCGGATTGAATGTTATCGTATAGATCATATAGTTTTTCTCCTTTAAAAATCTCCCTTGTTTTCACAAGGGAGATAGCAGTATTCAATGCACTTCGGTCTTGGCACGTTTTCTCTTGCGGTGGCTTCTTACGAGCAGTGCGGAGACAAGTGCTGCGGTCGGAATACCGATCGCGATTATCTGACCGGTGTAGGGGTTTCTGTTTCCGTTATTTGCGGGGGTGGTATTCTTGTCATCTATGATCTTTGCGTCGTTTCCGCCGCCGCTGCTGTTGTTATTGTCATTATTTCCGGTATTGCCGCCTGAACTTCCCTGATTATCCTGCGGAGGATTCTCGGCAGTCGTATCCTCACCTTCTTCGATGATCGGAACCGTCTCGTCTGTTCCTGCAACAAACATATACGGAGAGAAGCTGTCGCTCTCGAACTGCACGCGCTTTACTTCGTTTATATCCTCAATGATGCTGCTCTTCAGCATTACAGCCTCGCCGTCGGTGATATGATAAACTCTTATGTCATCGATGTACGGAAGCATACTGTTCGGAACGGGTATCATGAACATTATCGTGCCGTTTGCGAGTATTCCGTTGTTTTCGTTACCGTTAGCGTCCTGAAGACTGATATCAAATGCATAGTAGATCGAATTATCATTGATGATCGCATTGAATGCCTCAGCACAAGCAGCATCTGCTTCACTTGTGTTAGTAAGACGTACAGTCGCAGGGCCTATAAAGTATTCCTTCTTTGTGGAGATCCGCACATTCACGCCGTTTATGTCTTTAAGATCGCTGTTTACTTTGACGTATGAATTGGTATCGCTGTCGTTTTCGGGAACAGGATCATCGACTGTATTATCTTCCTGCGGAACAGGTATAAGTTCTTCGGTGGTGGTAGTAGTTCTTGAAGTTGTGGTAGTGACAGGAGGTGTCGTAGTAGTGGTGGTGGAGACACTTACAGGATCAACGCGCGGAGCGGTCGTTGGGGTGGTTACTTCCGGAGCGTCCTTTGTCCTGTACGAAACAAAGATATTTACATCGCTGTTGTGTACACGATAAGTAGAACCGTTCGCGAAGGATTCACCGTTTATGGTTATCGAATCTATGACAAATCCGGCAGGGGCAGTTACGGTGATCGTGAGTTCTTCATCATTGAGGACTGTCGAAGGCGGAACGATCGTGCCGCCGGTGGATTTTATCGAAATATTATCTACGGTCGCGTAATATATATCCGCGGAGAATGTGATGTTATATACCGAACCGTAGGAGGTGAAAGGAATGAAGTTCCTGCGGGCGTAGGATTCGGCGTATGTTCCGGTATAGCCGTAGATAGCAACAGGGTCGTTGTCAAAGGCGGTATCGCTGATGTTGCTCGTAGTATTGGGGATTATCGCAACAGCCAGCGAACGGTCGTTTGCAAAAGCGTTTGAACTTATGGTGAGGACGCTTTTCGGGAATGCGACAGATGTGATAGCAGAGCATTCCGAAAATGCGTATCTTCCTATGTATGAAATATTCTCGGTCAGCGATACCGGCGAAAGAAGCGTACATTTATAGAAAGTGAAATCGTTGATCGCCGAAAGGCTGGTGGAGAACTTAACGTTCACGAGTGCGGTACATTCTTCAAACGCGCCCTCTCCGAGAGTTTCAAGCGAGTTGGGCATATTCATAGCCTGAAGAGAATAGCATCTTCTGAAAGCGTAATTTCCGAGAGAGAGCAGACCCTCCGCAAGTGTGGCTGTCTTGAGGAGCACGCAGTCCTCAAAGGCACTTGCGCCTATTCTTGTGACAGTGTTCGGTACGCTCACTGATGCAAGAGCCGAGCAGCCCTTGAATGTACTTTCTGAGATCTCTGTGATACCGGCAGCCATGGTCACGGATTTAAGTCCCGTGCAGTTCTGGAATGCGCCTGTGCCGATCGAACGTATATTCTGTGGTATCGACACGCTTGTGATGCCGGTCTGTCCGGCAAACGCATCGGAGCTTATTGAGGTCACGGGATAGCTTCCGAGTATCGCAGGGATAACTATTGCCGCCTTGCCGCTCTCCTCGAAGTTATATCCGACGATCGAAGCCTCTATCGTGCCGGAGACTGCACTTATGGTGTAGTAGAAGCCGTCCTGGCTGAACTGATAGACATCTACCGCTGAGGTCTTTACAGCAGTCTGCGGGAATACGCATAATACCATCGACAAAACGGCAAGTATCACAGCGATCCGTTTTAGTGCAGTACATCTGCGTTCCGGAATATGTTTATTGTTCATTAAGATCTCCGCTTTCTTTGTGATTTTTAAAATTCTTTTATTCTTTTCTGGATCATTCCTGTGCTTTCGACAAAACACAAAAACACATCATACATACTATATCATAATAAATTATACTACAAATATATGTATTTGTCAATATTTTGTATGAATTTTATTTTATATATAGCACAAATTGTGGTCGGTGGTGACAGAGCTTTCCTTCTGTGAAATATGTTCAGCAGGAACTATTGGGAACCTCTAAAAACCCAATTTGAGAGAAAAAGAGCTATCCACGCCGTCTACTGCGTCAAACCTCCTAACCGGGCGCC
>CAMOKN010000278.1 GCA_946617595.1 uncultured Clostridia bacterium | reverse complement strand
GGATCGTAGCCTATCTCCCGAATCACATCATCAGCGTTTTTACAGGGATAATACCCGCAGAATGATACCGAAAACCTTCCGCGTCCCTTGCTGTAACCTGCGACTTCCGTCTGATACCCTCTCATGGCTGCGATAGGCGCTTTTCCTTTGATAACCGAAATATCTGCATTGCCGCCCGCTGATTCCGGTTGGCAGAAATCAGCCCCGATACGCTGAAGATCGGTCATAGCCCGTCCCAGGCAGTCACCCGGCAGCTCGATCCGGAACTCATAGTACGGCTCAAGCAGTACGCTCTCCGCGTTCATAAGTCCCATGCGTACAGCACGGTATGTTGCCTGTCTGAAATCACCGCCCTCGGTATGTTTCAGATGCGCTCTGCCGCCCGCAACGGTTATCTTCATATCGGTTATAGGCGAACCTGTGAGCACTCCGCGGTGCGTTTTCTCCGCAAGATGTGTAAGAATAAGTCTCTGCCAGTTGATCGCCAGTCTGTCTTCCGGCACATTCGTTTCAAAGACAAGACCGCTGCCCTGCGGAAGAGGTTCAAGTACAAGGTGAACTTCGGCGTAATGACGCAGAGGTTCGTAATGCCCCACACCCTCTGCTTTATCGGCAATTGTCTCTTTATACGCGATCCTGCCTTCGTCGAAGCCGACTTCAAACCCGAATCGCTCACTTATCACCGTTTTCAGTATCTCAAGCTGTATCTCGCCCATAAGATTCAGCTTTATTTCTCCGAGCCTGTCATTCCACGAGACCGATAAAGCCGGATCTTCTTCGCCGAGCAGCTTCAGTTTTGAATACACAGTATGCGCATCGGCGTTTTCGGGACAGATAACACGATAGGAAAGCACCGGTTCGAGGAACGGAGTTACAGCGTCACGCTCGGTTCCGAGACCCTCTCCCGCATACGCGGAAGGAAGTCCTTCAACCGCACAAAGGGTTCCGGCAAACACCTCATCTGCGGTCTTATACTTCTGCCCGGAATAAACACGGATCCTGTCGGCTTTCTCCGGTACAGCATCATGTCCGCAAGGTATCACAGATTTAACTTTAAGACTTCCGCCTGTTATCTTCATGTGAACAAGTCTTGTACCGTTATCGGACGAGATCTTATACACTCTCGCACCGAACTTTTCCGGACGCGCCGGTTCGGCTGTGAAACGACAAAGAAGATTAATAAGTTCATCTATGCCTTTAAGTTTGAGAGCAGAGCCGAAAATGCACGGAAAGACCTGTCTTTGCATAACGGCTTCGGCAATAGAAGCATCTGAAATACTGCCGGAAGAAAGATATTCTTCCATAAGCTTTTCAGAACACAATGCGACAGTTTCGTTCATACTTTCTCTTGCACATGAAAAATCTGTAACAGCAGAATCTAACCTGTGTGTTAGTTCCGCCAGCAGATAATCCTTGCCGAACTGCGATATATCCGTCTTGTTCACAAAGATAATAACAGGAACACCGTATTTGCCAAGAAGTTCCCACAGCGTTTCTGTATGGCTCTGCACTCCGTCAGTTCCGCTTATCACAAGTATTGCCGCATCAAGAACAGAGAATGTACGTTCGGTCTCAGCAGAAAAGTCAACATGCCCCGGTGTGTCAAGAAGCGTGAATTCCGCATCACCGACGCTCATCACAGCCTGTTTCGAGAAAACAGTTATACCCCGGCTTTTTTCTATGGAGTGAGTATCGAGGAACGCGTCCCCGTGATCGACACGCCCGAGCTTGCGTATAGTTCCGCTGTTGTAGAGCAGAGCTTCGGTAAGTGTGGTTTTGCCGGAATCGACATGGGCGGTCATTCCTATAACAAGTCGCTTCATACTATATTATGAAAGATCGGCAGCCTGGCGATAAGCTTCGTCATACAGCAGATCCTGTACAGATACCGGTTTGCTCTTGCCCGGAGTACGGCGTATATATGTACCGTCCGGAAGCATATCACGAGCCTGGATATTATCTGTCATCATAAGCTCGAAAATATCGTCCAGCCGTTTTTTCAGCTGTTCCGAGTAGATCGGTACTGCAACTTCCACACGGCGCAGCGTATTTCTTGTCATCCAGTCTGCGCTTGAAATATAATAATCCGCGTCTTCACCGTCACCGAATATATAGATGCGCGAATGCTCAAGATATCTTCCGACGATGCTTATTACCTTTATATTATCGGAGAAGCCTTCCACTCCTGCACGAAGACAGCATATACCGCGGACTATCATTTCAGTGTGTACTCCCGCACGGCTTGCTTCGATCAGCTTATCCATAAGGGTCTTGTCGGTAAGGCTGTTCATCTTCAGCCGGATATGACCGGTCTTTCCGTTCTTCTGCTTTTCTATCTCACGGTCAATAAGATCCAGCAGTTTGTTCTGCAGGCAGTGAGGTGCAACCATAAGCTTCTGGATATGATCCACTGTCTCACCGAGGGTAAGTGCCTGAAAAACAGCGGAAGCTTCCTGTCCGATAGCCGGATCAGCGGTCATCAGCGAAAGATCTGTGTACAGACGGCTCGTCTTTTCGTTGTAGTTGCCCGTGCCGATCTGCGTGATATATCTGATGCCGTCACTCTTTCTGCGCAGTATAAGACAGAGCTTGCTGTGGACCTTGAGTCCGTCAAGACCGTATATAACATGACAGCCGGCGCGTTCAAGCCTTCTGCTCCATTCGATATTGTTCTCTTCGTCAAAGCGGGCTTTCAGTTCGACAAGAACATCTACCTGCTTGCCGTTTTCGGCTGCTTCAACAAGGCTTTCTACGACTTTACTGTCTCTTGCAAGCCTGTACAACGTCATTTTTATCGAGATGACGCTCGGATCGTGGGCAGCTTCATTCAGCATAAGCAGGAACGGACGTATGCTCTGATAAGGATAATGCAGCATCTTGTCGCTTTCCTCTATCTGATCGAGTATAGAACGGCTCTCGTCGAAGAACGGAGTTTTCATCGGATGCCGTGGCGCATAGAAAAGCTCGGAACGGCTGCGGAGCTGATCGCAGATAACCGGGAAGAATGACACATCAAGCGGGGATTCATACATAAACAGCATGGAGCTGTCAAGTTTCAGCTGTTCGCAGATCTTTACCGCAGTGTCATGACCCAGATTGCCTTTTACCTCGATGCGAACAGGACAAAGCTTCTTGCGCAGCTTTATCACCTCCGCCATGTGATCGCGGTAATTGAGATCTTCGTCATATATGCTGTCCGCGTCAATATCGGCATTTCTGGTAATTCTTGCAAGAGCGGAAAGCTTGATCTTATAACTGCTGAATACAAGGGGCAGATAGTGAAGGATAAGCTCCTCGGCAAGCATAAAGCAGCCGGCTCTTTCCGGGATAGGTATAAGTCTCGGGAATACGCTTCCTCCGCAGGGGACAATACCGATCTTGGTCTTTTCGTTCTTTTCGCCCTTGCCGCCCTTTGCTGTAAGAGTAGCCACAGCATATATCTCCTTGTTCTGAAGGAACGGGAAGGACTGCTTTTTGCCGACTACAAATGTAGAGAGCAGCGGCATAAAATCGCTCTTGAACAGCGAGCGGAGATATTTTTCGGATTTTTCGCTGAGCTGTGAAAAGTCTATCAGAGTTATCCCCTGGTCCTCAAGCTTCGAGATAAGTTCGGTATATGTCTTGTCGCACCTTACACTCAGTTCCCTTACTCTTTCCGCCGCAGCTGCGATCTGTTCCCCGGGCGTCATTTTGGTCTTATTGTCGCGGCTCTCGCTGTCAAGAAGCATCTGGTCATGCAGACTTCCTATTCTTACCATGAAGAATTCGTCAAGATTGCTGCGGAATATTGAAAGGAAAGTAAGTCTTTCACAAAGCGGCAGACGCTGATCTTCCGCTTCTTCCAGCACACGTTCGTTGAATCTGAGCCAAGAAAGCTCTCTGTTCTCAAAGCACAGGTTTTCCATAAAAGCACCTCACTGATATACTTGATATCCGGCAGTCTTAAAAATCCGGAAACGATACTTTTCATTATTATAATTTTATATCCTGCAGACCTATTTGTCAAGATGAAAATGCCGATTGTCTATATTGCACAAATATTTTTGACAAATCGAGCGTTATATTGACTTTTGCGCAAAAATATAGTATAATATTAAAGAATTTAATTAATGCGAAGCAAAGGGGTGATGAAGAACAGTGGTTGACAAATCTTTCACATACGATTTCTGCGCTTTTATTATTCTTTCATTCCTGCTTATTGCTGCATTTTTCCGCAGAATGAACAGAGGAAGGACAAACAGATACTACATATTGACGATCTGCTTCTGTATCCTTTCAAGTTTCTTTGATATAATAGCGATATGCCTTGATAACATAGCTGCGCCGGAAAACTATCTGTATCAAGTCGCCGCACATACCGGGTACCTGTTCACCCATAATATGACCGCAGTATTCTTTCTTATGTTTATTATTGCTCAGACCGATACGTTCCACCTTTTCGGTCAGAAGCATGTAGAACTGTACTTTGCGGTATCACCGGCAATAGGCTATGCGATCATACTTGCGATAAACCTGTACAACGGTATGGTCTTCAGAGTTGAGAACGGCATTTATCATCGCGGCGATTTTATGATCGCGCTATATATAATCGCCGGAATTTTCGGGACCGTCTGTGTTATTTACCCTATCCTGTACAGAAAGCTCTTCACCACAGCAAGGCTTTTCTCACTTCTGAGCACATTCCCTATGATGCTTGTAGCTGTGATAGTCCAGTACTTCTATCCTCATATAAGGATCGAGCTTTTCGCCGTGACCGTTTCGCTGCTTTACATATCGACTTTCATTCAGCGTCCGGAAGCAATTATAGATTTCAACACCGGAATATATAAGTTCAATGCATACGCCCACGATATGAAACGCTCGTTTTCAAATCAGAAACCGATTGATGTTATATTTATAAATATTGCAAACTTTTTACAGATACAGGATATCCTGAGCTACGACGCTGCCAACGAGATGCTCAAGCTTGTGGCAAACCGGATAAAGACTATCGTAAAGCAGTCCAAGACAGATGCGGATATCTATTATCTCGACAAAGGACGTTTCCGTGTGGTCATGAATTACGGAAATCACGAGAAAACCGAATATACCGCCGAAACGATAAATGCTGCTCTGAAACCGAAGCTCCCGCTGAACGGAATGGATATCACGCTTGTTTCTTATGTCTGTATAGTCAAATGCCCTTCCGAGATAGATGACTTCAATACTATGGTGGAATTCGGCAAGGAGCTTTCATCAAATATCGGATTTACAGGTACGGTTCTTCATGCAGGCGAACTGCTCGACAAAAACAAGTATGATCTTATGAGCGAGCTTGACAAGATCATTGCCGATGCTATCCGCGAAAGCAAATTTGAAGTTTACTATCAGCCGATATATTCTCTTCGTGACAAGAGATATCTTTCCGCAGAAGCACTGATAAGACTGTATAACGACAAATACGGCTTTATCTCTCCGGAACTGTTTATTCCAAAAACCGAACAGACAGGAGAGATCATAAAGATCGGCAGGTTCGTTTTTGAAGAGGTGTGCAGGTTCATAGGAAGCCCGGAATTCAAGGAGCTCGGACTTGAATACATCGAAGTCAATCTTTCGGTAGTTCAATGTATGCAGGGCGGGCTTGCCGGCGATCTAATCACACTTATGAAAAAATACGGAGTCCGTCCGGACAACATCAATCTTGAGATAACCGAATCCGCTAATGCCCAGACTCAGAACATAATTGCCGAGAATATGAAGACTCTTCTCGATGCGGGATTTACTTTCTCACTCGACGATTTCGGTACAGGTTATTCCAATATGCAGAGAATGGCTTCCCTGCCGCTGAAGATCGTCAAGCTCGATAAGACTTTTGCGGAATTTGAATCCAATCCGAGACTGATGATAGTTCTCCAGAATATCGTAAAAATGCTGAAAGATATGAATATGGAGATAGTTGTCGAAGGCGTTGAAACAAGAGAGCTTGTTGAACGTTTCGGAATGCTGGACTGTGAATTCATTCAGGGATTCTACTATTCACGACCACTTCCGAAAAAGGATTTTATCGAATTTATCCGCTCACATGTGAACGATTCTCCGGAAGACATTATGTCCGCAATACAGAAATAATTTACGACAAAGACCTCAGCTTATAATGAGCATGAGGTCTTTTCTTTGGATAAAATGACCAATAATATTACTCAATGTTGTATGAATTAACAAAAATTTCATAATGCTCTTGAAATATAAGATCAAATATGATATATTTACAGTAGGTTATTGTAATTAATAACCGTGGTTTGTGTTTTGAAAAAGGCAACATCTGATCCCCTGCCGTATCTCCGGCGGATCCGATCGGAAAGCGGGTCAATGCGGAAGCCGATCACTTTCGCACACTCGAATCAATTCCCCACAGGATACAATGGACTGCGGCAGGCTCGGAGGCTGCCGAAAAGTCAGGGGGGATATGAATGACACTGGAAG
>CAMOKN010000277.1 GCA_946617595.1 uncultured Clostridia bacterium | reverse complement strand
GCGAAGCCCTATCATAATACGGTTCAAAGGGGTGTGGGGCGGAGCCCCACAAATAGCAAAGTGTCGCGCGTCCGCCGCAAATCCCGATTTACTACAGTAAAACAGCAGGATATTCTCATAGTCAAATACACGCACTTATAACGGAGGAAAACATGAAAAACATTGTTGTTCTCGTATCGGGAGGCGGTACGAATCTTCAGGCACTTATTGATGCCGAAAAGCGTGGTGAACTCGGTGACGGTAAGATCACCCTCGTAGTTTCCTCAAAGCCTGATGCCTACGCTCTCAAGCGCGCAAAGGATAATTTCATTCGCACTAAAGTGCTGGCAAGAAGCGAATACGCCGATATTGCCGCTTACAGCAAGGCTATGGCGGATACACTTAAAGAAGCGGGCGCAGATCTCGTCGTTTACGCCGGATTCATGACTATTCTCGATGAGCAGGTCTGCAGAGCTTTCCCGAACAGAATGATGAACGTTCACCCCGCGCTGATACCGTCATTCTGCGGCAAGGGATACTACGGACTGAAAGTGCATGAGGAAGCTCTGAAAAAAGGCGTGAAGATAACCGGTGCCACAGTGCATTTTGTTACCGAAGAATGTGACGGAGGTCCGATAATCCTCCAGAAAGCTGTAGCCGTAAAGAACGGCGATACCCCGGAGATCTTACAGAAAAGAGTTATGCAGGAAGCCGAATGGAAAATACTTCCTGAGGCAGTAAAGCTTTTCTGCGAAGACAAAATAAAGGTAGAAAACGGCATTGCCGTTGTTGAAGAGTGAAAGGAGCAGACATGGAACTTTTTACTATCGAAAAAGAACTCAACAGTCTCGAATACCACGGGAGAGGAATAATCCTCGGAAAATCCCCTGACGGTAAAAACGCTGTGATCGCATATTTCATTATGGGACGCAGTGAGAACAGCCGCAACCGTGTATTCGTTGAGGACGGCACGGGAATACGCACTCAGGCGTTCGACCCGTCAAAAATGGTGGATCCTCACCTTATCATCTATGCACCCGTAAAAGTGCTCGGAACAAAGACGATAGTTACAAACGGCGACCAGACCGATACTATCTATGAGCAGATGGACAAGCAGATGACTTTTGAGCAGTCGCTGAGATTCCGCGAATTTGAGGACGACAAGCCGAACTATACGCCCCGTATTTCAGGAATAGTTCACGCTGACGGCGGCAATATGAACTATGCACTCCACATAATCAAGAGCAATGACGGCGACCCGTCAAGCTGCATTCGCAACACCTACGCTTACAGCTGCCCGAAGAGCGGTGAGGGAAGATTCATTCATACATACAAGGGTGCGGGAGATCCGCTGCCGAGCTATGAAGGTGAACCCAAGAAGCTTTCTATACCCGATCTCGGCATTGATGATTTCACAAAGCTTGTATGGGAAAATCTCAACAAGGACAACAAGGTATCGCTGTTCACAAGATACATTGATATCGAGACAGGAAAGTTTGAATCAAGAATAGTCAACAAGAACGTTTAATTTTCAACTGTAAAACGGAGGTACATCTTATGAAGGAACTCGAACTGAAATACGGCTGCAACCCTAATCAGAAGCCGTCAAGAATATTTATGAAAAACGGAGAACTCCCGATAGAAGTTCTCAACGGAAAGCCCGGCTATATCAACTTTATGGACGCATTCAACGGTTGGCAGCTTGTAAAGGAACTCAAAAAGGCAACAGGTCTTCCTGCTGCCACATCATTCAAGCACGTATCTCCGGCAGGTGCTGCTGTGGGACTTCCGCTGACCGATGTTCTCAAAAAGATCTACTGGGTAGATGATCTCGGAAAGCTCTCTCCCCTTGCCTGCGCTTATGCAAGAGCAAGAGGTGCGGACAGAATGTCATCATACGGCGACTTCATCTCTCTTTCCGACAAGGTAGATGTTTCTACCGCAAAGATGATACAGCGTGAGGTATCTGACGGAGTTATTGCTCCGGACTACGATCAGGAAGCTCTTGAAATACTCAAGACAAAGAGAAAAGGCACATACAATATCATAAAGATCGACCCTGACTACAAACCCGATCCTATCGAGCACAAGCAGGTTTACGGCATCACTTTTGAACAGGGCAGAAACGAACTTGTTATAAACGATGAGCTTTTTGCAAACATGGTGACTGAGAACAAGACTCTTCCCGAAAGCGCAAAGATAGACCTTACGATCGCGCTTATCACTCTGAAATACACACAGTCCAACTCTGTTGCTTACGCCTGCGGCGGTCAGGCTATCGGTATCGGTGCAGGTCAGCAGTCGCGTATCCACTGCACAAGACTTGCAGGTACAAAGGCTGACAACTGGTATCTGCGTCAGTCTCCTCAGGTACTCGGACTTGAATTTGTTGATTCTATCAGACGTGCCGACAGGGACAACGCTATTGATCTGTACATTGGTGAGGATTATATGGACGTGCTTGCTGACGGCGCATGGCAGAACATCTTCAAGGTAAAGCCCGAAGTATTCACGATCGAGGAAAAGAAAAAGTGGCTCTCAACCATGAAGGGAGTTTCGCTCGGTTCAGATGCGTTCTTCCCGTTCGGCGACAACATTGAAAGAGCGCACAGGAGCGGTGTTGAGTACATTGCACAGCCCGGCGGCTCTATCAGAGACGACAATGTTATCGAAACGTGCAACAAGTACGGCATTGCTATGGCGTTCACAGGAATAAGACTGTTCCACCATTAATGAGCGAAAGGACTCAGAATGAGTTATTGCAAAGACATTTACCCGGAGCTGTATGACTACCTTATGAACAAGAAGGGCGTTGAGACAGACTTTAAGGAAGAATGGGGCTGGACGAGATTCATGCTGCGTGGAAAGATGTTTGCCGCAATATGTGCAGACGGTACAGACGAAGCGCTTTTGAACATCAAGGCACAGCCCGATTACAACGATACGATACGCAGGCTCCACGATGACATCAACGAGGGGTATTATATGAACAAGCAGCACTGGAACAGTGTAAAGCTTACCGGAAGCGTACCGTATGAAGTTGTACGTGATATGTGCGACAGGGGATATAACGAGGTACTGCGGCATTTTTCAAAAAAAGTTCAGCACGAGATCCTGGAAGATATCTGGGCATAACAGACAGTATTCGGGGCAATACCGCACTTTTATGTGTAGTATTGCCCTTGTGATACTCTATATTTCGTCAGTATGTAAAGGGGTTCGGGGGAGAACATTCTGTTCACGGCACGATGCTGTGCAGGAAGTTTCAAAAAGACCGCAGGAGACGGTCAATAATAAAGGAACTTCCGACATAACAAGGTTTCCCCCATTCTCGGACGCAGCGGCAAAAATCTCAATTGCAGCTGCATCAGAAAGGACACAAACAAATGGATATACTTGTAGTAGGCGGCGGCGGACGCGAACACGCTGTGATAAAGGCGCTCTCCGCTTCGCCAAAGATCGGAAAGATATACTGTGCCCCCGGAAACGGCGGCATCTCAAAATATGCGGAATGTTTTCCGGTAAAGGCGACCGATATCGACGGAATGGTTTCGCTGGCGGAAAAATTAAGACCCGATTATGTATTCGTCACACCCGACGATCCGCTGGTCATGGGAATGGTAGATAAGCTCAACGAAAAAGGATTCAGGACTTTCGGACCGCGCGCGAACGCTGCGATTCTCGAAGGCAGCAAGGTGTTCTCGAAATCACTTATGAAAAAATACGGGATCCCGACTGCGGCTTATGAGACATTTACCGATGCGGATAAGGCTATCGGTTACATAAGATCACAGAACTCCTACCCTGCTGTTATCAAGTGCGACGGACTTGCTCTCGGCAAAGGTGTTATAATCGCCCGGAACGAAGAGGAAGCAATAAACGCTGTAAACTCGATGCTTCTCGACGGAAAGTTCGGAAAGAGCGGCAGCGAGATTGTTATCGAAGAATTCATGACCGGTCCTGAGGTAACTGTCCTTGCGTTCACTGACGGAAAAACTGTAAAGCCGATGATCTCATCTATGGATCATAAGCGGGCGTACGACGGAGATGAGGGTCTGAATACCGGCGGAATGGGTACTATCGCTCCTAACCCGCTATACACAAAAGAAAAAGCCGATGAGTGCATGGAAAAGATATTCAAGCCGACTATAGAGGCAATGCAGAAAGAATGCCGTCCATTCAAAGGCTGTCTGTATTTCGGACTTATGCTTACACCGAACGGCGCAAAAGTCGTGGAGTATAACTGCCGTTTCGGAGATCCTGAAGCTCAGGTCGTTCTGCCGCTGCTGAAAACCGACCTTGCCGATATCATCGAAGCTATCTACGAAGAACGCCTTGATTCTCTCAATATCGAATGGTATGACGAAGCCTGCGCGTGCGTGGTAATGGCAAGCGGCGGATATCCGGAAAAATACCAGACCGGACTCGAAATAAGCGGTCTTGACGCTAACGGTCAGCTCGCCGATAACAAAGCATTCGTTTACCATGCCGGAACAAAATACGAAAACGGAAAGTTCGTTACAGCAGGCGGCAGAGTCCTCGGAGTTACCGCAAAAGCCGGAGATCTTCAGTCCGCACTCGATAAAGCTTATTCGGCTGTATCGGAGATAAGCTTTGAGAATGCTCATTACCGCAAGGATATCGGAAAACGTGCTCTTGCAAAATGACCGAATAAACCGAATAAAAAAATAAATCTCTGCAACCTTTTTCCTTCCTGTGCAGTGTTGTATATGAAAGCGCTTGAAGACATGACAACACTGCACAAAAGGAAGGTAACAGATATGAAAAACATACATTTTAAGACTATACTGACAGCAGCTGCAATGACAGCTTTCATCGCTGTCTCAGGCTGTGCGGCAAATGAGGTCCGGCTTGCGGCAGCAAACGGCATTTCGCAGACAGGTTCGGTAACTGCACTTGAAACTGCCCCAGACAGCCATATCCCGGAATCAACGGAAACTTCCGTTGAAGCCGAAACTTCCGATGAAGCCGAAACTCCCGATGAAGCCGAAACTCCCGATGAAGCCGAAACTTCCGATGAAGCCGAAACTCCCGATGAAACAGAAATTTCAGAAGAAACCGAAATATCTGCGGAAGACATCAGCGAAGAAGATATCCCGGAATACACAGGATCTGAAGAAGACGAAGATGCCGTTTACGGCGACATGACGGAAGAATACGAAGACCCGGCAGAACCGGAAGAGATCAATATTAACGGACCTGACTTTCATGTAGATAACGGGACTTATCCCTGCAGCGTGATCCTTCTCGGAGTCGATGAAAACACGACCGATGAAATGATACAGGAAGTGATCGAAAAATACAGTTTCGGCATAGTTTATGACTATGATAACCTGAATATGTATGCATTCTCGCTTCCGGAACCTCTCGACTGTGAAGCAACACAGAAGCTTATCGGTGAACTCGAAGCTTACGATTTTATTCTATACGCCGAGCCGGATCAGGTGATCTATCTTGATGATCCGGTAATCTGTAATGATAATTTACTGCTGTAATTAATATTGCCGGCAATTTATTTGGGCACTTGGGGCTATATGCACAAAATTTGTGCATATAGCCTGTTTTGTTTATATCAATTCATTTGCCGATGCTGTATAATAAAAAAGTAAATATGTCAATTTGTATCTAAGCAAGGAGTTTTAAAGTTATGGCAGACACTGAGATCAAAGCAAAGATCAAAAATCTTATCTGCTCCACCCTCGGAGTTGAGGCAGATGCGCTTGAATATGACACTGCACTCTTCGGAGATGATTCTATCGGCCTTGATTCGGTAGATTCACTGGAGATCATCGCTTTTGTCGATGAAGAATACGGCGTTGATATGACAGGTGTGGGCAAAGAGCACTTCCTCAATATTGACAGTATCGCCGACTATATCGAATCACACAAGTGACAGGCAGATCACGAAACATATCCGATGATATAAAGCCCTTTTTTAAGAAAAAAATCTAAGGGCTTTATTGGTGTTTGTAAATACGAATTATAATACTATAAAATAAAAAAGGACGGTCGGAATTTATGACGAATGATAAAACACGCTGTGTTATTACCGGACTTGGTATGATCTCCGCGATCGGAAACAATGTCCAGGAGTGTTGGAACAATGCTATGAACTCCGTTTCCGGGATAGATCATACAAAAACTGTGGATACCGAAAACTGTTATTCGGATTTTGCCGCGGAAGTAAAAGGTGACGCCTGGGACAATATTCCCGGAACAGACGGTATGGACAGAGCATCAAAGCTCTGCATAAAGGCTGTTGCCGAAGCAATGAAGGATTCTTCCCTCTCAGATTTCGCAGGAGACGAGCGCGTGAGCGTTATTATGGGAAGCTGCGTTGGCGGAGTTGCAAGCGCAGAAATATACTACACCAAAGAAAAGGACAGCGCACTGATACCGCAGATGCCGATTTCCGCGATCGCATCTCAGGCGGCAGGCTACTGTCATGCCGGCGGAACGGTAACAAACGTTGCAAACGCCTGCGCTGCGGGAACTATCAGCATTTCCTACGCTGCTGACCTTATACGTATGGGAAAAGCAGATATAGTCGTAGCCGGCGGCGCGGATTCATTCGCATCAGTACCGTTTGCCGGATTCACCTCACTGCACGCTCTCGACGATCACCCCTGCTCGCCGTTCAATCACCTGAGCGGTATCACCCTCGGTGAAGGCGCGGGCGCTCTCATTGTTGAATCATACGAGCACGCCGTAAAAAGAGGTGCAAAGATCTACTGTGAAGTACTCGGTTCAGGCATTACAAGCGATGCACACCATATCACAGCGCCGCGTCCGGACGGAGAATGCCAGATGAACGCTATACGCAGAGCAATATCCGATTCCGGCATCACAGAAGCAGATATAGACTATGTAAATGCACACGGAACAGGTACTGCCAAGAACGATGAAGCTGAGTTCTTATCGCTTCACACGATATTCGACGGAAAGAACGACGATCTCAGCGTAAGCTCCACCAAAGCCATGACAGGTCACTGCCTCGGCGCTGCGGGTGCGGTTGAAGCCGTGTTCGCTGTAAAAGCTCTTACCGAGAATATCCTCCCCCCTACCCTCGGATTCAGTGAGGAAGATCTCGTAGTGCTTGCGGAAAGAGCCGGAAAGATAGACTTTGTTCCAAACAAGCCCCGCAAAAAAGAGATCGACACTGTAATGAGCAATTCGTTCGCTTTCGGCGGAAACAACGCAAGTATCGTATTCAGCAAGAATCCCGGTGATATTGCGGCTCCCGACAAGAAGGAAAAGATCTGCATAACCGGTCTTGGAATAGTTACACCAGCCGGAAACGGCAAGGATAAATATATTGCAAACTGCAATGATGATGGTTTTGAAGAGCCGGGTGATATGCGTTCTGCTGTCGGAAAGACAGAATACGACGAGCTTGGTCTGAAAATGGCGTTCTACCGCAAGCTTGATAATTTCAGCCAGCTTCAGGCGGTTTCAGGAATGTATGCTCTCAAGGACGGAAATTACTGCGTAAATGACGATAATTCCTCCGATATAGGAATAATCGTCGGAACATCGGAGGGTGCCCTCTCCCCTGTCTGCGATTTCGAGATGCTCATTGCAGAAAAAGGGAACGCAAACGGAAGCGCGTTCAAGTTCCCGAATACGGTATATAACGCGGCAGGCGGCTATCTCTCGATCTGTTCGGGAATAAAGGGTTATAACGTGACCGCGACAAACGGTGCTCATTCGGGTCTTTTCTCGGTGGGATATGCCATGGACGTTATCCGTCTCGGCAGAGAAAAGGCAATGCTCGCTACCGGGACCGATGAAAACAACGATATCATGCATGAGCTTTATTCGGGACTCGGACTCGCGGCGGACAAGCCCGAAGCTCCGTACTCCGGATCGGATAAATTCACACTGTCAGACGGCAGCACTTCTCTTCTGCTTGAAGACGAGACTTACGCAAAATCAAGGGGCGCTAAGATCTACGCATACGCGGCAGGCTTCGGTACTGCACACAAGAATGTAAAGACCGGCTCGCTCTCCGGTTCAGGAGAAGCGCTCGATTCCGCAATAAACAATGCTCTGTGCGATGCTGGCATCGGCACTGACAAGATAGACGCGGTGATCGGATTTGCAGACGGACATAAGGTCATCGACAGCATAGAGACTGATTCGCTTGCACGGATTTTCGGCGATAAGCTGAAAAAACTGCCGGTTATATCGGTAAAACAGCACCTCGGCGAAGGCAGAGCGGCTTCAGCAGCTCTCGGTGCAGCTCACGCGGCTCTAATGATAAGCGGAGATATTGCGGAAAGCAGCTGCTTCTTCATTGACGGTGGCAAAGCAGTCGCAGGAAAAACAAAAAGCGCTGAGCTGAACAATATACTTGTTCTCTCATTCGCTGCAGGCGGTTCATACAGCGCCGCTGTCATCGCAAGATAAGGAGGAGCCGAGCAAATGAAAGTCGCACTTGTTACCGGAGCATCGAGAGGCATCGGAAAAGCCTGCGCTGTCCGTCTGGCAAAGGACGGATACACGGTAGTTATCAATTACAGCCGCAGCGATGACGAAGCAAAAAAGGTCCTCGAACAGATCGTTTCAGCCGGAGGCGACGGAATGATTTACAAGGCTGATGTTTCTGATCTCGCGCAGGTAAAGCAGATGGTAAGGGACGTTGATAAGAAATACGGTCAGATAGATGTACTTGTGAACAATGCCGGTATCGTAAAGGACAACTTTCTGCTGATGCTTGATATGGGTGATCTCGACAAATGCATGGATCTCAATGTGAAGGGATATTTTTACTGTGCACAGCAGGTCGGACTCAAGATGTTCAGAAAAAAGAAGGGCGTTATCATAAATATGTCTTCTGTAAGCGGTGAACTCGCGCTTGCAGGACAGAGCGTTTACAGTGCTACTAAGGGAGCTGTGAACTCACTCACAAGAGTGCTTGCAAAAGAAATGGGAACAAAGGGCATCAGAGTGAACGCTGTCGCTCCGGGCTTTATCGAAACAGAGATGATAGATGCTCTTCCGCAGGAGAAAAAGGAAGAATATCTGAATACCATACCGCTGCACCGGTTCGGAAAAGCCGAAGAAGTTGCCGCGATCGTCTCAATGCTCGCATCAGATGAGTTTTCTTACATCACCGGTCAGGTCATCACAATGGACGGAGGTATCTCTTTATGATGTACATTAATGAGATAAATGAGAAAATAAAGCAGCGTCCGCCGTTTCAGATGATAGACCGCGTTATCGAGTTGGTACCAAATGAAAGCGCAACGGGCATAAAGTGCGTATCGGTGAACGAACCGCACTTTATCGGGCATTTTCCGGGCGCTCCGATAATGCCGGGCGTGCTTATCGTTGAAAGCTGCGCGCAGCTCTGCTCACTCGTTGTTGAAAGCGACGATGCGGACGGAAAGCTGTACGTTCTTCTTAAAATAGACGGTTTCAAGTTCGTAAAACCCGTGATACCGGGCGACACGCTCACCATAACAGTAAAGAAGACCCGTGCAGGCGGAAATGTCTTCGGCTTTGATGCAGAAGTAAAGGTTGACGGAAATGTTCACGCTAAGGGTTCTCTGCTCTTTACCGCTGTGGACAGCTCGGCTGTTTATTCACGCTGACATTTGCGAAAAGGAAGGTAAGCTGTGCAGATGCCGGAGAACAATCCCAGAAAGATACTTGTTATTAACGGAAGTCCAAAGCGTGAATCAAGCTTCACTCTTAATGTCACAAAAGCGTTTGTGGGAGGAATGGAGCTTGAAGGACAGTGCGTTACCGAATATATTAATATACCGGATCTTGATATCAGACCCTGCCGCGGCTGTCTTTCATGCTGGGCAAGAACAGCGGGCGAATGTGTGATAAAGGACGATCAGATGCCGATGCTCAAAGAAAAGATCGAAAATGCCGATTTTGTCATTGAGAGCTATCCGCTGTATTTTTTTGGAATGCCGGGCATTGTGAAGATATTCACCGACAGACTTCTGGGAATGCTTGCAACCTACAACGGAAAAATGGCTGATGCAGATGACGGTGCTGCGCACAGGCTGCGTAATCCCAAAGAAGGTCAGCGGCTCGCTGTGATCTCCTCATGCGGCTTTTCGGAAGGCTCAGATGTATTTGAACCCCTTAAAGCGCAATATGATCTGATACTCGGAAAAAACAATTACACGATGATATGCTGCCCACAGCTTAAAGCGCTTATTGAAGCAGGCTCTGAGCAAAGGGTGGCTGCATATATGAAAAAAATGGAAAATGCCGGAAGAATGTTCATGCGGCAGGGCTTTCTTGACAGCGAGACTGCTGCGGAAGTATCAAAGCCGCCGTTCCTGCCTAAAGCATACAGAGCGCTGGTAGAAAAATTCTGGCAGGATCAGGAAACGGGTGGTAAAAATAATTAAGATTGCTGTAGATCTTCAGGGAGCTGACAGAGCGCCGACAGAGCTTGCGGACGGTGCATTTGCGGCGCTGAGGGATAACAAGGACCTTTTTCTGTATCTCTGCGGAGACAGGGCGCTGCTTGAAGAATATATGAAGAACAAAGGGTACTCTTCCGAACGCGCTGAGTTCGTAGATGCACCCGAGACGATAACAAACAATGAGGATCCCGCAGAGGCATTCAGAATAAAGAAGAATTCCTCGCTGGTAAAGGGAATGGAGCTTTGCAAGTCTGATCCGGAGATAGAAGGATTCGTCTCATGCGGTCCTACCGGTGCAATATTTGTCTCTGCTATGATGCAGCTCGGGCGTATGGCTAATGTAAGCCCTATGCTGCTTGTGGAACTGAAGAAAACCGACGGCTCGCCTATCTGCATTGTAGACTGCGGCGCAAACGTTGACTGCCGTGCCGAAAAGCTTGTTGATTTTGCGCGAATGGGAATAGCGTATATGAAGGCGGTGGGGATATCCGACCCGTCTGTCGGGCTGCTCTCAAACGGTGCCGAAGACAGAAAGGGCAGCGCAGTTGTTAAAAAAGCAAATGAGCTGCTCCGTGAAAGCGGACTTCGTTTTCTCGGAAATGTTGAAGGAAACGGAATACTCAGTGGTAACGCCGATGTCATAGTCTGTGACGGTTTTTCGGGCAATATTCTGCTCAAAACCATAGAAGGCAGCGCAAAAGCCGTGATCGCAGAACTCCGTGAGATGTCCGCGGCAAGTAACACCGACAATGATGAGATAATAAGAAAACTGTATTCAAAATACGATCATAATACACAGGGCGGAGCTGTTCTCCTCGGTACAAAGCTCCCGATAATAAAAGGTCACGGTGCCGCAACTGCCGAAACGGTCTATAACATTATCAAAGCTGCCTACCGTCTCGCAGAAAATGATCTTGCAGACAAGATAAAAAATGAGTTCGCACCGAGAACCGCTGCTCTGGTTTGAACAGCCGCTGCGCTCGAGATCTTACGCTGCGCTTGAGATAATACAGAATGGGGCGCTGCCCCAAACCCCGCTACTTTCGGAACGCCGAAAGTAGCAAAGGCGAATACCGTTAAAACGGAACTTGAATAGTCACATCATAAAAAGTAAGCACAGAGCTGTACAATTGCTCTGTGCTTTTTTTCATAAAAGTATTCGCGTGAAATGTGAAGTAACTATTCAAGTTCCGCGGAACGGGATTCGCTTTTGCTGCTTTTCACACTGAAATGCAGCGATAGATTGCCCAAGAGCGCGCACGACGCGCGCATATAAGGCAATCAAAGCGCCCCCCCCAGGCGGGTGCAGGGCGGAGTCCCAGCGCTGCCTGCGCAGGGCAAATTCTCAAGCGTAAGCGACTTATTTGACGTTTCCCTCTTGACAAATATATGATACTGTGATACAATAGATAAAAGATAGAGGAGCGGAGCTAAAGAGTAGTATTAACGCCAATATTCCGACATATTGTTAATGTGAAAGGTAGATCCGCCGAGGAATGTATAGGTTGGAATGTACATATCCGGTCGTGTATTTAACAGATCCACGATTGTCATTGCTGCCGGTAAGGCATGATGGAGAGCTATCGGCATTATTGCTGTAAATTCCCTGTTGTGTAAATTAACCGGCTTGTCAGCCGGTTTTTATTTTATCAGATAAAAAGAAAGGAACCAACATCATGAAAGAGTACAGAGTAGGCATCATAGGCGCTACGGGAATGGTCGGACAGCGATTCGCGGTCCTTCTCGAAAACCACCCGTGGTTCAAGGTAAAAGTCCTTGCGGCATCAGAGCGTTCTGCCGGAAAGACTTACAAAGAAGCTATCGGCAGCCGCTGGCTTATAGAAAAGCCAATGCCGAAATCAATGGAGGATATGGTCATTCTCGATGCATCAAAGGATATAGACAAGATCGCAGATCAGGTCGATTTCGTATTCTGCGCTGTAAACATGAAGAAGGACGAGATCAAAGCGCTTGAAGAGCAGTACGCAAAGCATGAGATCCCTGTAATGTCAAACAACTCCGCACATCGCTTCACACCCGATGTTCCTATGATAATACCCGAAGTAAACCCTGAGCATATCGAGATCGTGGCTGCTCAGAAAAAACGTCTCGGTACTACAAAGGGATTTATCTCCGTAAAATCAAACTGCTCGATACAGAGCTATGTTCCGGCACTTTCTCCTCTCCGCAAGTTCGGTATCACAAAAGTACTTGCCTGCACATATCAGGCGATCTCCGGCGCAGGAAAAACTTTTGAAACGTGGCCCGAAATGGTGGATAACCTTATCCCATACATCGGCGGCGAAGAAGAAAAGTCTGAGCAGGAGCCTCTCAAGGTATGGGGAAAGATCGAAGGCAATGAGATAGTAAAGGCTTCTTCGCCTTCTATCACAACGCAGTGCCTGAGAGTTCCGGTATCAAACGGACATTTTGCAGCTGTATTCGTAAGCTTCGAGAACAAACCCTCTATTGATGAGATAATAGATATCTGGAAGAACTTCAAGGGAGTTCCGCAGGAGCTTGAACTTCCTTCCGCACCGAAACAGTTCCTCAACTATTTCACTGAGGACAACTATCCTCAGGCTGCGCTCCACCGCAACCTTGAAAACGGTATGGCTGTATCTATCGGACGTCTCAGACCCGATACACAGTACGACTACAAGTTTGTAAGCCTTTCTCACAACACACTGAGAGGTGCTGCCGGCGGTGCTGTACTTATGGCGGAACTTTATGCTGCAAAGGGATATTTTGACTGATAGTTTTGCATATCTGTTGATCCGGAGGCGAAGCGACGCTTTTACGTTATTTCTGTTGCAGCCCTGATGCGCAGATCTCACATTAAGGGCTGCAATGATGACAAATGAGAGCATTTTTCGCTAAACAACTGATTATCATGAGGTGATCTTTATGAGAAAACATATTTTTACAGGAACAGGCGTTGCGATAGTTACTCCTATGTTCCCGGACGGAAGTATAAACTATGAAAGATTTGCGGAGCTTATCGAAGAGCAGATAGCAGGAAATACCGACAGTATCGTTGTCTGCGGAACAACGGGAGAAGCTTCAACAATGACAGATGAGGAGCATATCGAAATGATACGCTTCTGTGTTGAGAAAGCGGCAAAAAGAGTTCCGATAATTGCCGGAACCGGCAGCAACGATACAGGATATGCGATAGAGCTTACCAAAGAAGCAGAAAAGGTCGGTGCAGATGCTGTACTTCAGGTTACGCCCTATTATAATAAGACTTCACAGAGAGGACTCATCGCTCACTTCAACGCTATCGCGGACTCTGTAAATATCCCGACCATACTGTATAATGTTCCTTCGAGAACAGGTGTGTCGATCGCGCTGGATACATATATCGCACTTGCTGAGAATGAAAAGATCTCCGCTGTAAAAGAAGCAAGCGGAAACCTCTCTCTTGCGGCTGAGATCGCTGCTCATACCGATTTCGATATTTATTCCGGAAACGACGATCAGCTCCTGCCGTTCCTCGCAATAGGCGCTAAGGGTGTTATCTCTGTTTCATCAAATATTATCCCTAAGCAGAAGCACGATATGGTGCAGCTTTTCCTTGACGGAAAAGTAAAAGAAGCGTGGGAACTCCAGAAAAAATATCTCGATCTTGAAAACGCACTCTTCTGCGACGTAAATCCCATACCCGTAAAAGAAGCAATGAATCTTATGGGCAAGAATGTCGGCGAATGCCGTCTGCCGCTCGTAAGAAGTGAAGACGCAAAGATCGAAAAGATAAGAAAAGAGCTTGAAAAGGCAGGACTTCTGTAATAAAAGTAGGGACGTAAAATGGTTAAAATTGCAATAACAGGCGCAAACGGAAAAATGGGCAAGGTCATAGCCCGACTTATCGCTGAGAGAAACGACTGCGAGGTGATCGCAGGAATAGACCTGAACACCGACAGAAACGGAAGTTTTCCGATAGTAAAGACACCGTTTGATCTTCCGGCAAAACCTGATGTGATAATTGATTTTTCTCACCCGAGCGCACTTAATGATCTGCTGTCATACTGCACGATGAACGGTGTTCCGGTGGTCGTTGCAACAACCGGTTACACCGAAGATCAGATAGCTGAGATCAGAAAGACAGCCGGACAGATACCCGTGTTCTTCACATTCAATATGTCACTGGGAATAAACTTGCTTGTTGAACTCGGAAAGCGTGCAGTGAACGTTCTCGGAGGTCAGTTCGATATAGAGATAGTTGAAAAGCATCATAATCTGAAAAAGGACGCACCGTCCGGAACGGCTATCATGATCGCCGAGGCGCTCAACGGTGAGCTCGGAAACAAAATGCACTATGTCTATGACCGTCACAGCGTAAGAAAACCGCGTGAATCCACCGAGATCGGACTTCATTCGATCAGAGGCGGAACTATAGTCGGTGAGCACGATATAATCTTTGCCGGTCATGATGAAGTCATAACACTGTCACACTCGGCAGCATCA
Source organism: uncultured Clostridia bacterium (assembly GCA_946617595.1). Taxonomy (GTDB): domain Bacteria; phylum Bacillota; class Clostridia; order Oscillospirales; family Ruminococcaceae; genus Ruminiclostridium_E. Next base: position 1,044 of record CAMOKN010000277.1, on the reverse strand, counting down.
AAAGAAGTATTTGCAAATGGCTCTATAAATGCAGCAGTATTTCTCTCGAAGAAAGAAGCCGGACTGTACGATATGTCCGACCTGCTTGCCGAGAGCTGAGGAAGGAGTAAAAAATGACTGATATTACAATCACCGAAGGTGTTTCGATCATAACTTTCGGAAATATCCCGTTCGACAGAGAGAGTGAGTTTATTTGCAAAGTATTCTCTTCTGCTGCAAACGCACAGGTCAATATAGATATGATCTCAAAAACACCTGTTACGGCAGAAATGACATCGGTAGGATTCACTTTCTCTGATGAGGATATGCCGAAGATGCTGAAAGCGGCAAAAGAATTAAACACCGACAAACCGCCGATGATAAATTCGGGAAATGTAAAATTCCTCATAAAATCGGCTGAGATGATAAGCGGCGTAGGATTCGCCGAGAACGTATTCAGGGCTCTTGCAGCAGCAAATGCTAATCCGATCCTTATAACCACAGCAATAGATGAAATATCTATTGTTGTTCGTGAGAGCGACAGCACCGATTTTGAGACTGAACTCAAAAAAATATTCTGAAAAAAAGCAAACAGCCGTTCGGAGATTATTCCTGAACGGCTGTTTTTATGTTCATTTTTCGACATAAAAATAACGCATACCAGCGTCGGCGTTAAGGACATCGCCTCCCGGGTAAACCCCAAAAGTCAAGGTCTGTCGGAAGCCGGAACTCCCTGTGTCAACAAGCATACGTGATTTTTATATTTGTTATTTGTCCTCCCCTGCCATAAGGCAAGGGAGGAATTTTGTTGTGATCTGCTGTTTTGCAGACGGAGTTTTCAACCCCCGCTGCATTTCTCGCTGTACCAACCCGTATAAAATACTTTTTGATACAGCTATCGCGTGTCGAGGCTTCTCGAATTATTCGTTGATCTTAGTTACAACGCCTGAACCAACTGTTCTGCCGCCCTCACGGATAGCGAAACGAAGACCTTCTTCGATTGCGATAGGAGTGATGAGCTCAACGTCCATTGTTACGTTATCGCCGGGGATGCACATTTCCTTG
>CAMOKN010000276.1 GCA_946617595.1 uncultured Clostridia bacterium | reverse complement strand
TTTTCTTAAGGCTATACCGCACAAAGATTGTACGTGAATTGCGCCGTCAGACTTTTCGTCAGATTGTACAGAAATGACGCATGGCTTTTGAAGGTTTCTCTTTTGCGCTGCATCTTCGTTACCGCTTATATGCGTGCATCGTGCACGCTTCGGGCGGTAACTTGCGCTGCTTCGTGCAGCGGTGCGCGCCTTTGGAAACCTTCTGAACGACTTCCTGTCGTTGCTGGCGCAAGTCAAGGAATTTCTGTGCAAGATGACGGAAAAGATGCAAGCAAGCCACGTGCAAAGGCGTTAACCGTCCTTTGTGCTGTATTGTCTAAAATAGTTTCGATATGTGTCAGTATTATTGACGTAATGCTCGGAAATATGATATAATGATCCTATGATTAGTATAAACTGTGGAATGAGAGGTAATATAATGGGAAAAAGAGATCCGGCGCTTCACAGCGGACATCGCAGAAGAATGAAAGCACAGTTCCGTGACAGCGGACTGAGCCATTTCAACGAACACCAGATAATTGAACTTGCGCTTTTCTACGCATTCCCGAGAGGCGATACAAATGAGCTGGCACATCTGCTGCTCAAAGAATGCGGACCGAGAGTGTGCAATGTGCTTGACTGCTCATATTCAAAGCTCACATCGGTAAAAGGGATAGGAGAGAATGCGGCAACATATATTACTTTTCTGCGTGAGCTGTCGGCATATTATCACAGCTCAAAGCAGCTGTACAACGGCGAGTATTTCGTTAATGAGATAAGCGGAGTATGCAGATTTTATGAGGGATTGTTCCTCGGATCACTTAATGAGGAGATACACGCTGCTGCGGTTTCGGAAAATCTTCGCCTGATACGTGAGAAGAAGCTTGCAGATGGGACCGTAGGTTCGGTATCTTTTCCTATGCGTAAGCTTATGGATTTCGTTCTGGAAAACAAATGCGACCGTGTTATCATTGCTCATAATCACCCTAAAGGAAATGCCCTTGCATCAAAAGATGATTTTTATGCTACACGGGATCTGGTGAACGATTTCAAGAAATTTGATATTGAGATCGTTGACCATATCATCGTGGGCGAGAACGGAAGTCTGTCTATGCGTTCGACACATTTTGCCGGTTCTATATGGAAAGAAGAATGAGAGTTGTCTCAGATAGGTTTTGGGGGTACTCCCTTGAATTATCAATAGGGAACCTCTAAAAATGAGATACCGGAGCATATCAATTGCTCCGGGATCATGCTTTTGTGTGAAAGCAAACCGACACTATCCGCTCAGGTATTCGCCTTTGCTTCTTTCGGCGTCTCCGATCCGGACAGCTATCCCTGGCGCAGATCAGTTGGCGGTGACGATGCCTTTGGCTGCATCGAGTTTGACGGTTGTACCGCTCTTCAATATCTTGGTCGCATTTTCTGCACCGACGATAACGGGGATATCAAGCGACAGCCCGACTACCGCTGCATGGCTGTTTTCCCCGCTCTTCTCTACGACGATGCCGCCTGCGGAACGAAGTATCTGCATAAGTTCGTTGTTTGTTTCTTCCATAACGAGGATCTCGCCGCTTACGAAATTTCTGCGGGCATCTTCGGCGTTTCTTGCGACGCAGATAGGTGCGGTTACCTGTTTGTCGGTAATGCCGGTTCCTTTTACAAGCACATCACCGACAACGTGGACTTTCATCAGATTCGTTGTTCCCGAAATTCCGATCGGGACCCCCGCTGTGATAACAACAAGATCTCCGGTGTCGAGATAACCCTTTCTTACCGCACAATCAACTGCGTGCGCAAAGAGCGAATCGGTGTCCGACTGTTCGGAAGACATCAGCGGAACAACTCCCCAGCTCAGATTGAGCTGTCTCCATGTACGCTCGCTCGGAGTGCAGCTGAGTATAGGGCGGTTGGGGCGGTATTTTGACAGAAATTTTGCGGTCGAACCGGTCTTTGTTACCGTAAGTATCGCTTTTGCTTTAAGATCAAGCGCTGTGGTGACAGTTGCGTGAGAGATAGCGTTTGTAACATTGTCATTTTCGGATTCTATGCGGTTGCGCAGACGCTTTGCGTAGTCGATATCATTCTCGGTCTTTTCGGCTATCTTGGTCATAGTCTGAACAGCTTCGACAGGATAGAGTCCCGCAGCCGTTTCACCTGACAGCATGATCGCGCTTGTTCCGTCATAGATAGCGTTTGCGACATCGGTAGTCTCTGCTCTTGTGGGACGCGGATTCTTTATCATCGAGTCAAGCATCTGTGTTGCGGTGATGACCTGTTTTCCGGCGCGGTATCCCTTCTCGATGAGCAGCTTCTGTATTCTTGGTATCTCCTCGAACGCGATCTCGACTCCCATATCGCCTCTTGCGACCATTATCCCGTCGGAAACACGCAGGATATCATCAATGTTGTCAACGCCCTCCTGATTTTCGATCTTTGCGATGATCTTTATGTCAGAGCCGCCGTTTTCATCAAGAAATTTACGTATTTCAAGTATATCCTCATCTGTGCTTACGAACGATGCCGCAATAAAGTCGAATCCTGTTTCAACTCCGAATTTCAGGTCACTCTTGTCACGTTCGCTAAGATACGGCATGGAAAGCTTTATCCCCGGGAAGTTGCAGCTCTTGTTGTTGGAGATGATGCCCCCGTGTACGACCCTGCATACGATATCATCGCCGTCTTCCGCATTGATGATACTGTTTACTTTCAGTTCGATAAGTCCGTCATCTATGAGTATTCTTGTTCCGGCATCTATATCCTTGGCAAGATTTTTGTATGTGATCGAGACAATTTCGTCTGTTCCGTCCACTTCTCTTGTGGTGAGGATAAAATCAGATCCGTCTGTCAGTTCGGCTTTTCCTTCCGCGAACTGTTTTACACGTACCTCAGGACCTTTTGTGTCGAGCATTGATGCGATCGGCAGGTCGAGTTCTTCACGCAGTCTTTTTACTTGTTCAAATACTTTTTTATGCGATTCATGATCGCCGTGGGAGAAGTTCTGACGTGCAACATTCATTCCGCTCAGCATAAGCTTGCGGAGCACCTCGTCATCAGCGGTGGAAGGTCCCATTGTGCATACTATTTTTGTCTTCCTCATTTTTGTACCTCGCTTTTTTATTTTCATCAAATCAGCCGCTGTATCCGACAGCGGCTGCACTGTTTCTTATCATCTGTTCTTTAAGGCGTTGAGAAGCTCGTCACCGTAGATATCCGCGAAAACGTCCATAACACCTGATGTTGCATTTTTGAATGGTTCAAGGTCGGGATAATTTACGATCATTCCTTCTTCTTCGAGTTTTCCGACAAAATCCTCGGTCTGCTGTTTTACGAGAGCACGGTCTTCTGATTCGGCGGTCTTTGCGGCATTGGAGATTATTTCCTGATATTCGGGCTTGAGCTGAGTCCAGATATCGTTTCTTATTGTCAGAGGCATAGCATCGTAGCTGTGATTCGTGATCGACAGATACTTCTGCACCTCATACAGTTTATTGTTGTAAATTACGGGGATAGGATTCTCCTGAGCGTCGAATTCACCGTTCTTTATAGCGTCCTTGAGCTTTGCAAAATCGTATTCTTTCGGAGAAGCTTTCAGTGCGCTCATTGTCTCCTTGATTATCTGATTAGGGGGAGTGCGGATATTAAGACCTTCCATGTCAGAAACCGAGGTTATGGGACCTGCTTTTTCTGTTGTGGTAACGCATCTGAATCCGTTGTCAAAATATGCGAGAACGTGAATATTGAACGGTTCGAGATCTGCATTTATGTTCTGCATGGTGTCTGAATCAATGAATTTCCATGCCGACTCGAAATCCGAGAACAGGAAGGGCAGGGCAGAGACTCCGATCTTTGTTGCGTATGAAGCATAGTTTCCGGCGCTGGAAACTGTCATTCCCACATCACCTTTTATCATTCCTGCGATAAGATCTGCGTCACTTCCGAGCTCGCCTGATGGGTGTATCTCGATGATAACATCGCCGTTTGTTTCTTTTTCTACAGTCTCCTTCATCTTTTTGAGCACGATGCCTCTCGGATCGTCCTCGTTTGTTGAATAGCCCGCAACTATAGCTACCGGGTATGTGAGCTGGCTATTGATCTCTTCAGCCGGCTTTGATGTCTGCTCGGCGGGAGATGTGGTGCCTGACGCACCGGTACTGTTGTTTCCGCAGGAAGCGAGAGAAACCGCACATACTGCTGCCATTCCTGCTGCTATTGTCCTTAGTCTGAGTTGATTTTTCATATAATTTGCTCCTTAATGATTGAAAATAATGTATATTTCAGATATAATAATCCACTCTGATTATAATATAATCTTTGTATAAAGTCAACATTTTGTTCACACATTGGTGTATTATGCACTATTTTCTGCTCGTTTTTTGTGCGTTTTGCTAAGGCTATACCGCACAAAGATTGTACGTGAATTGCGCCGTCAGACTTTTCGTCAGATTGTACAGAAATGACGCATGGCTTTTGAAGGTTTCTCTTTTGCGCTGCATCTTCGTTACCGCTTATATG
>CAMOKN010000275.1 GCA_946617595.1 uncultured Clostridia bacterium | reverse complement strand
TGAAAAGAGAAAATGTGGCAGCCGTGTCGAAGACGAGGAAAGGCTCCGAAGGCTTGCTGGCGCAAGGTGAGGAGACTTGACGAAATATTCGACGCGGATGACTCGTTTTCTCTCAAATGGGTTTTTAGAGGTTCCCTTAATTTTGTGTAATAGTGGCAGTACACCATTCATTCAGGTGTCGCCTTTCAGGAAGGCGGAGAGGAGAAGGGGTCCGGGGAGGAGGGAAAGGGAGGTTCCCTTCTCCGCTTCCCCCCAGTCTCAAGCTCAGCGACCAGTCTCATCACGCCTCTGAGAAGCTCTCTTTACCGGCGCCGCAGAGAGGGCAGGCAAAGTCATCGGGAAGATCCTCGAACTTTGTTCCGGGAGCTATGCCGTTCTCGGGATCACCTGCTGTCTCATCGTATTCCCAGCCGCAGAGTTCACATACATATTTCATTGTGCAGTCCTCCTTTCTTGCGTAATAACAATTATACGTTTTGTATATTGCACTCTTATTTTATCAGATCGTGGTACATTTCCGGTCTTCTGTCACGGAATAATCCCCAGCTCATTCTCATTTCAAATATCTCATCAAGATCAAATTCCGCAGAAATGACGGAGTCCCCGCTGCGGTCGCACCGGGCGATAAGTTCACCTGTATCGTCCGTTATGAACGACGAGCCGTAGAAAGTCAGCGCGGAGCTCTGACCTCCGTTTTCGCCGCAAGGCTCGACCGTTTCGGTACCAAACCGGTTTGCGGCAATGACCGGGATCACATTCGACGCGGCGTGTCCCTGCATTGCGCGCCTCCAGTGCGGCATACTGTCACATTCGAGCACCGGCTCAGAGCCTATCGCGGTCGGATAGAACAAAAGCTCTGCCCCCTGCACCGCCATGCACCTTGCACTTTCGGGGAACCACTGATCCCAGCAGATACCGACTCCGATACGCCCGAACTTAGTGTCCCAGACCCTGAACCCCGTATCGCCCGGAGTAAAGTAGAATTTCTCCTGATAATAATGATCATCGGGAATATGTGTCTTCCGATATACTCCGAGTATAGTTCCGTCGGCATCTATTATCGCCGCGGAATTGAACAGCCTGTTTATGTCCCGTTCATAAAAACTTACAGGGAGAACAACTCCGAGTTCCTTCGCCAGAGCCGAGAAGTGCTTCACCGCATCGTTCTCAGCTGTCGGCTTCGCAAACGAGTAATACTCATATCTGCGTTCCTGACAGAAATACTGCCGCTCAAACAGCTCCGGCAGCAGGATAATGTCTGCTCCGTCCGCTGCCGCCTGCCGTACAAGACTGTCGGCAAGCTGTATATTTTCATTTACATCTCTGCCGCAGTGCATCTGTACCGCGGCTGCTTTTACTTTTCTCATTTTTTACCTCTGTAAGCCGCTTCAGATCAGTAGGGATAATTTGTTACGGGCGGCTGATCGCTTTTATATTCACCGATTATCTTTTCCATCCAGATCATATTGTACCAGCGACCGAATTTATGACCGCAGCTGTGGAATTCCCCGACCTTCCTGAATCCGAGATGCTCGTGAAAATCGGCACTGTTTGTTGTAAGATACTCGTCGTCCTTATCGGGATAGCCTATGCAGGCATACAGATTAAGCACTCCCATTTTCCGAAGCGCTTCTTCCATTGCACCATACAGCATACGCCCGAAACCGCGCTTCAAGGCGTTCTTGTCAAGATAGATCGTCAGCTCGCAGCACCAGTCATAGGCAGCCCTGCCCACAAACGGTCCCGCGTATGAATACCCCTGTATCCCGCCGTCTTCTTCGACCACGAGATAAGGATACCGAAGCATGGTCTTCTCTATACGCTTTCTGAATTCATCAAGCGACGGTGTTTTCCACTCAAACGATATCACTGTGTTTTTTACGTAATGATCGTATATTTCAAGAATACGTCCGGCATCATCGACCGTCACATTCCGTACTGTTATCATAAGTCTGTCTCCTTGCGCATCATAGCTCAGCCGGTATCTGCTGCGTGATGCAGTGGATATTGCCGCCGCCTCTGATTATCTCTGCCGCGTCAATGGGGATAATTTCACGCTCCGGCAAAAGTGCTGACATAATATCCAGCGCACGCTTGTCGCTTGCGCCATTCTCACCGCCGAACTGCGGCAGCAGCACAATATCGTTTGCAAAAAAGAAGTTCACGTATGATGCGGCAAGCCGCTCGCCCACTTCACGTATGTCCTCGCCGTCCTCAAACGTATAACCTGCAAGGTCATGCTCGGTCACACATACCGGAACATCGGGTATCGGCAGCTTGTGAACTTTAATGTGCCTTCCCTTTGCGTCTGTGGAATTTTCCAGCGCCTCAAGGCAGGCTGACGACAGCTCATACTGTGGGTCGGAGGGGTCGTCAGTCCATGCGAGCACCGCCTCGGCAGGCCGTATGAACGCACACACGTTGTCAACGTGCTCGTTTGTCTCGTCATTATATATTCCCCTCGGCAGCCATATTACCTTTTCACAGCCGAGGAATTTACACAAAGTCTCTTCTATCTGCTGTTTTGACATATCCGGATTTCTTCCCGGGCTCAGAAGACAGCTTTCGGTGGTGATGAGAGTTCCCTCACCGTCGGTGTGTATCGAACCGCCTTCAAGAACGAAATCTCCTGCGCTTATGCAGTCAAAACCAGCCTTGCGGCAGAAAGTGCCGGCAAGCGCATCATCAAGTTCCCAATGCGCGTATAAGCCGTCGTATTCTCCGCCCCATGCGTTGAACTTCCAGCTTATTCCGGCGGTCTTTCCGGTATCGGTATTTCTCACGAACGTAGGCGCAGTATCTCTTGCCCATGCATCATCTGTGGGTATATCGAGCAGCTTTATACGCGAAGAACTTTCAAGCAGGTCTTCAGCGGCGGCACGGCTTTTTTCGCTCACGATCACATACACGTCCTCGTGCTGTGCTATGATGTTTATTATCCGCGCAAATACCTTTGCGGCAGGCCTGGCACCGTAGCCCCATGAACCGGGACGTTCCGGAAATATCAGTATCGCCGCCTGCTGCTCCGAAAATTCGGCAGGCATATAAAATTTTCCGCTCACGACAGTCTCTCCTTGAAATCACGGTATGAAAAGCTTTTTATAAGCTCATATTCCCCGTTTTCGTGCAGGATACCGATATCCGGCAGCGGCATACCGTTGAATGTGTTATTCTTTACCATAGTGTAGAGCGCCATGTCCTCAAAGCACAGGCGGTCGCCTTCCGAAAGCCGGTCATCGAAGCTGTAGTCTCCGATGATATCGCCGGACAGACAGGTGCGGGAGGACAGCCGGTAGGTGAACCGCTTTTCTCCGGCTCTGCCGGAGCCGTAAAGAGGCGGTCGGTAGGGCATTTCAAGCACGTCCGGCATATGGCAGGCGGCAGAAGCGTCGAGTATCGCTATATCCATACCGTTGCGGACGATCTCCATTACCCCGGTCACCAGCCAGCCGGCGTTCAGCACGACAGCCTCTCCGGGTTCAAGATATACCCGGACATCATATTTTTTCTGAATATCTGTTATCAGTTTTTTTAGTAGCCCGACATCATATCCGTCCTTTGTTATATGATGACCGCCGCCGAAGTTCACCCATCTGCACTTATGCAGATATCTGCCGAATCTGCGCTCTATGGCTTCGAGAGTTGTTCCGAGAGCGTCAGCGCCCTGTTCGCAGAGGGTATGGAAGTGGATACCGTCCACACCTTCAAATGCGGCTGCATCGAAATTCGATGCGGTCACTCCGAGTCTTGAATACGCAGCGCATGGATCGTAGATAGGCTCGTCCTGTGTCGAACATTCAGGATTTATGCGTATGCCTATGCTTTTACCTTTGCAGCGGTCACGGAATTTACGCAGCTGTTCAAACGAATTGAACACTATATGATCGGATATCTCCGCTATCTCATCAAACTCGCTGTCCCTGTATGCGGGGCAGAAAGTATGCACTTCGCCGCCGAACTCTTCATGTCCGAGTCTTGCTTCATACAGTCCGCTTGCGGCAGTACCTGCAAGATACCGGCTTATGACCGGATAGACCGAGAACATAGAAAACGCCTTTTGCGCAAGCAATATTTTGCAGCCTGTTGAATCCATGACATCGCGCAGGATGCCCAGATTTTTCAGTAACGCTTTTTCATCGAGAACGTAAGCCGGTGTTGATATTTCCGATAACTTTTCATTTGCAAGAAAACTTTTATTCATTTCAGATACTTTCTATAAGCAGTGCGAAGCGACCTCTCGCTCGTCTAAAGCGAAAGCGACAAAAATCTCAATCTACGAGCACCGGATTCTCGTTTACCTGCCACGGCAGGCCGTACTTATTGAGTGCGTCCATATACGGATCGGGGTCGAATTCTTCAACATTGAACACGCCGGCACCTTTCCAGATACCGCCGGCTACCATAGCAGTTCCGATCATTGCGGGAACTCCGGTGGTATAAGAAACTGCCTGTGCGCCTGTTTCCTTGTAGCACTCCTGGTGATCGCACACATTATAGATATAGATATTGCGCTCTTTGCCGTCCTTTATTCCTCTGTAAATGCAGCCGATGTTGGTTTTTCCGACAGTTCTCGGGCCGAGGGAAGCCGGATCGGGAAGCAGCGCTTTCAGGAATTTTATCGGAACTATCTCTCTGCCCTCGAACATTACGGGTGTGGTGTTTAACATTCCCACATTCTGCAGGCAGTTCATATGTGTGAGGTATGACTGTCCGAAGGTCATAAAGAAACGTATTCTTTTCACATTCGGGATATTCTTTGCAAGAGACTCTATTTCCTCATGGTGGAGCAGGTACATATCCTTCATTCCCACACCGTCGAAGTTATATTCTCTCTTTATTTCCATGGGCTTTGTTTCCACCCAGTGACCGTCCTCCCAGTAAGAACCGTTTGCGGAGACTTCACGCAGATTTATCTCGGGGTTGAAGTTTGTAGCGAACGGGTAGCCGTGATCGCCGCCGTTGCAGTCAAGGATATCAATATAATGGATCTCGTCAAAATAGTGTTTGAGGGCATACGCAGTATAAACGCCGGTAACTCCGGGATCGAAGCCTGTGCCGAGCAGTGCAGTGAGCCCTGCCTTTTTGAACTTCTCGTCATACGCCCACTGCCATGAATAATCGAAATAAGCGGTGAAGCCCTTTTCCTTGCAGCGCTTTTCATATATCGCTCTCCACTGGGGATCATCGGTGTTTTCTGCTTCATAGTTTGCGGTATCAACGTAGTTTGCGCCGCATTCAAGGCACGCGTCCATTATCGTAAGATCCTGATACGGAAGCGCGACATTAAGCACGGTGTGAGGCTGATATTCCTTCATAAGAGATACGAGCGAATCGAAGCTGTCTGCATCGACTGTCGCGGTCGTGAGCTTTGCTGAAGTCTTGTCTCTGAGCTTTTCCGCAAGTGCATCACACTTTGATTTTGTGCGGCTTGCTATCATTATTTCGGTGAATACCGGATTTTCGCAGCACTTGTATATTGCGACGGTCGCCACTCCGCCGCAGCCTATTACCATAAGTTTCATAAATAATTCCTCCGCGTTATATTAACAAATAAATAAAAGTTTCATACAGTAAGTTATTACAATTTCTTCTCAGCTCTCTCTTCCTCTTCGAGAAGATCCTCTACATATTTTGGCAGCATAAACGCTCCGGTATGCAGATTTGTGGTATAGTACCATGTTTTCAGCCCGCGGGCATTCCAGCGCTTTGCGTCAAGATCATGCAGCGGGTGGTATTTTTTTGAAGCAAACCCGAACAGCCAGTACCCCGACGGACAGGTCGGGATATGCGCCTGATAGACTCTGCTTATGGGGAAAGATTTGGACGCCTTGCGGTGCATTGCTCTGCAGGCTTCCTCGTCCTCATCAAAAAACGGGCTCCCGTGCTGATAGACCATTATTCCGTCACTTCGCAGCGCTTTATAGCAGCTGCCGTAAAATTCCTTTGTAAAAAGTCCCGCAGTATGACCGAAAGGATCGGTGCTGTCGTTGATAATGAGGTCGTATTCGTCCTGCTTTCCGCGTAAGAATCTGAGCCCGTCGCGGTTAATGACCGAAACTCTCGGGTCATCGAGCCCCTTTGAGTTATCCGGGAAAAACTCCCGACAGACCTTTACAAAGAGTTCATCGGGCTCAACAACGTCAATATGCTCGATCTCCTCATAGTGAGAAAGTTCTCTTGCTACCCCTCCGTCGCCGCCGCCTATAACGAGGACATTCCGCACATTAGGGTGAACAGCCATAGGTACGTGTACTATCATCTCGTCATACGTGAACTCGTCCTGTTCGGAAAAGATCACGCTTCCGTCAGATGTAAGAAACCTCCCGAATTCCGGCGAATCAAATACATCTATCCGCTGAAAATCGCTCGTCTCGCTGAATAACTGCTTGTCCACACGTATCGACATCTTCACGTTTCCCGTGTGCATCTCAGAAAACCAAAAATCCAACTGCCTTCCCTCCTGTCAGAATTGCCGCTGCGCTCGAGATTTTGCCGCTGCGCCTTTTGTACGGTATAGCCTTTATTTCAGAACATTGAGTTTACTGATATCCGGATCTTCCGGGCCCTGCATCGAACAGCCCTTCTCTTTCGCATAAAGAATGTAGTCGATGATCTCTTCTGTTATCTGCTCGCCCGGCGCAAGTATCGGTATCCCCGGAGGATAACACATAACAAATTCACCGCAGATCCGACCCGCCGTCTCGCGTATCGGAACAAGCTCCTTGTCCGAATAAAACGCCTTCTGCGGAGTAGCCGCAACTATCGGAGTGATATACTCGGCATTGTGCTGCCTCGAAGGCTCGTGAGAATACAGCCTCTTGATGTCCTCCAGCGCACCCACAAGACGTTCGATATCCTGTATCCTGTCACCGATAGAGATGTAGGCAAGAATGTTTCCGATATCGCCGAATTCTATCTGAATGTCGTATTCGTCACGCAGAAGATCATAAACCTCTATTCCCGTAAGTCCCATATCCCTCGTATATACCGAAAGCTTGGTAACATCATAGTCAAATATGCTGCCGCCGTTTACTATATCCTTTCCGTATGCGTAATATCCGCCGATCGAGTTTATCTCGCTCCTCGCATACTCCGCCATAGAAGATACTTTTTCAAAGGATTCGTGGCCTCTCAGCGCAAGATTCCGGCGCGATATGTCAAGACTCGACAAAAGAAGATACGACGCACTCGTGGTCTGTGTAAGATTTATTATCTGCTCCACATAGCGGGTATTAACAGTATCGTTCAGGAGCAGCAGAGAGCTTTGCGTAAGGCTGCCGCCCGATTTGTGCATGGATACTGCCGCCATATCCGCACCGGCTTCCATGGCGGAGACGGGAAGCTTTTCATGAAAATAAAGATGCGTCCCGTGAGCCTCGTCCGCAAGCACCAGCATATTGTGCTTATGTGCAAGCGTCACTATCGAGCGGATATCCGAGCAGATACCGTAGTAGGTGGGATTGTTTATCAGCACAGCAACAGCATCGGGATTGTCGATCATTGCTTTCTCAACAAGAGAAGTCTCCATGCCCAGCGCTATCCCGATATGGTTATCAACATCAGGGTTTACATACACCGGTATGGCTCCGCAAAGAACAAGAGCGTTTATTACGCTGCGGTGGACATTGCGCGGAAGTATGATCTTGTCACCGGCTTTGCAGGCTGTTAATATCATGCTCTGCACAGCGGAGGTCGTTCCGCCTACCATAAAATACGCGTGAGCAGCGCCGAAAGCGTCCGCGGCGAGCTGTTCAGCCTCATAAATGACAGAAACGGGGTGACAGAGGTTGTCCAGCGGCTTCATGGAATTTACATCAAGACTTACGCACTGCTCCCCGAGAAGCTTCACAAGCTCGGGGTTTCCCCTGCCTCTTTTGTGACCGGGAACATCGAACGGTACTACCCGTTGTTTTCTGAATCTTTCCAGCGCCTCATATACCGGTGCCGATCTTTGTCTTTCAATATCCATAGTTTTACTTCCGTAATGGTTTCATTGATAATAAAAAAGTGATACGTTATCGTATCACTTAAAATAGTCTTTTATCGTATGGTATTATTATACCGCAGATTTTTTCGGACTATGCCGTTCTTATTGACCGTTTCACAAGTGATCGATTATAAAGTTATCATCTTATAAAATTTGAGCTTTTAACTCAATCAATAATGCAGCTCTCTCTGCTGCTGTCGGCATCTGACCCGCCTGTCCGTATGGGCTTATTATATCGGTCATTCTGGATTATAACACATTTTATTCATTTTGTCAAGATTTATATTTCCGGCATCTGAACAGATCGGGTACCGGCGGCTTCATCACTGGACTTACCGCACCTGTGCCGAGCTGTACCCCGGCTGTATGCTGTTTTTGTATAAAATGTATTAAAACGCTTGCAATTTTTTTCAGAATGTGCTATAATGATTTATACTATTTATAATATAAGGGATTTTGAAAATGGACGATAATACTAAAGTAACAGATCACGATTACGGCGCAGACGACATACAGATACTTGAAGGTCTTGAAGCTGTGCGCAAGCGCCCCGGAATGTACATCGGTTCGACCGGTCCCAGCGGACTGCACCACCTCGTTTATGAGATCGTTGACAACGCTATCGACGAGGCTCTCGCAGGCTACTGCACCGAGATCGACGTGAAGATACTACCCGGAGACATAATTGAAGTTACCGATAACGGAAGAGGCATACCGACGGGAATACACCCAAAAGAGGGCATCTCGGCGGCTACCGTTGTTTATACCATACTGCACGCGGGCGGAAAATTCGGCGGCGGCGGATATAAAGTATCCGGCGGTCTGCACGGCGTGGGCGCCTCTGTCGTGAACGCCCTGTCCGAATGGCTCGAGCTTGAAGTTTATGACGGAAAAGAAGTGCATTTCCAGCGGTTTGAGCGCGGTAAATATGACGAAGAGATGAAGGTCATCGGAAAGACCGACAAGACCGGAACGAAAGTCCGCTTCAAGCCCGACGGGACCATATTCCACGAGACGGTTTTCGACTATGAGACTCTGCTCGACAGAATGAGAGAGCAGGCTTTTCTCAACGGCGGACTGCTCATTAACCTCACCGATACCCGCGACCCTGATAACATTCAGGGCGAATCCCTGCGCTATGAGGGCGGTATCATCAGCTATGTCGAATGGCTTCAGGATATGAGAGGTGCAGACCGTCTGCACCCCGATGTCATCTACCTCAGCGGTGTAATGGACGACATCACCGTAGAAGCGGCATTCCAGTACAACACGGACTTCAACAGCGAGGCGTTCCGCTCATTTGCAAACAATATCCATACCATTGACGGCGGAACACATGAGACTGCGTTCAAGAAAGCGCTGAATAAGGTCGTGAATGACTTCGTGAAGGCATATCAGGAACAGCAGGCTGCCCAGAAGAAGCCGAAAAAGGCTTCCGCAAAGAAGAAAGACGATGAGGATAAGAAAGAATTTGTCGCTATCTCGGGCGAGGCTATCAGAGAAGCGATAAATGCCGTTATCTCCGTAAAACTGCCGGAGTGTGAGTTCGAGGGTCAGACAAAGGGCAAGCTCGGTAATCCCGAAGTATCGCCGGTTGTCTATAAGATCATCACCGAACAGCTCACGTATTATTTTGAAGAACACCCCGAAACTGCAAATATAATAGTAACCAAAGCTATCAATTCGCAGGCGGCAAGAGATGCGGCGAAAAAGGCTATGGAAGCAAAGAGAAAGTCCGCAGCGGACGGCGCCGGACTTCCCGGTAAGCTCTCCGACTGCTACGAAAAAGATACCACGCGCACCGAAATATACATCGTCGAGGGAGACTCGGCGGGCGGTTCGGCAAAGCAGGGCAGAAACAGCGCTTTCCAGGCGATACTTCCGCTCTGGGGAAAGATGCTCAACGTTGAGAAAGCGCGTGCGGACAAGGTTTACAATAATGACAAGCTCTCGCCTGTAGTAAAAGCCCTCGGTACCGGCATAGGCGAAGATTTCGACATAACTAAGCTGCGCTACGGAAGGATCGTGGTAATGGCGGATGCCGATGTTGACGGCGCTCATATCCGCACGCTGCTGCTGACCTTCTTCTTCCGCTTCATGCGCCCGCTTATCGAAGAGGGGCATGTTTATCTCGCTCAGCCGCCGCTGTTCAAGGTATCAAAAGGAAAGCAGGTACGATATGCTTTCTCGGATGAGGAAAGAGATGCCTATATCAGCGAGCTTTCCGGCGAAAAGGACGCAAAGGTCGATGTACAGCGATACAAAGGTCTGGGTGAAATGGATCCCGAACAGCTCTGGGAAACAACTATGGATCCCGAGCGCCGTACTATGATACGTGTAAGTATGGAAGATGCCGCAAAAGCTGATATGATATTCTCTATCCTCATGGGCGACAAGGTTGAACCGAGACGTGAATTCATCGAGACGAACGCAAGATTTGTTGAGAATCTCGATATCTGACCGACTTCCATATACCCCGAAAGGAATAATATGAACTCCGAAGAAAACAATCAGAAGCAGATAGATAAGCTCGCGCGTATGGAACAGATCTACGCCGACGAAAAGCGACACGAATCCGTTATCGACAAGGTCAAGGACGAAGATGAGGACGTTTGTGCAACTGCACGTAAATTCTTCAAATGGGCGCTTCTCATAGTCTGGGCAGCGTGCGTTGTCACGCTCTTCACGGGCGGCGACTTCTCGATATCCGCTGCGGCTATCCTCATTTCAGGCGGGATCTACTCCGCACTGTGCATCACAAAATTCCTGCATGAAAACAAGAAGGGCGATGTCGCGGCAGCTATAATCGTCACCGCACTTACCGTTTCCCTCGGGATCCTGCTGCTCGCAAACAACAACACTGCGTTCATCTGAGATATGCCATCATTCCTGATAAATTAAGGAACAAAACCCTATGAGTGAAATTTTCAAGATAAAATACGATAATACACCGGAAGAGATACAGGAAGCATATAAGGCGTTCCAGAATAAATATACCCTGCGCAGAAAGATCATTTATTCTGTTGTGTACCTCATTGTTATTGTGCTTGCCGCCGATCTCATAATCCGTAACCCAACAAGCCCTATGGGCTATATCGCCGGCGGTCTCGCCCTCGGTATCCTCGTTTTCAACTGGATAAAACCCGTCATCATTCAGAAAAAAATGATGGCAGGACTCGAACAGCTCGGTACCGATGAGACTTATGAAATGAGATTGTATGAGGATAAGATAGAGATCGAGACTGATATTATCCCCGAAGATGCCAAGACCGAAACTGTCGCAATTACAAGACACGGCGTATTCACAGTCGAAGAAGGCAGTGAGGCTGCTAAAGAAATTGCAGAAAATCCCGATCTCGTAAAAGACGAGACTCAGGTCGAAAAGACAGTTTATCTGCTGACCGAAACAGAAATATGTATGGCTGAGGGCAAAAATGTGCTCTTCGTCTTCATTAACAGATCTTATATCCACGCGATCCCGAAACGCTGCCTCAGCGATAAGGAAATCCTTGATTTCAAAAGCTATTTTGAGGAAAAGGGTTTGGTGTGATCTGCATTCTTACTCAGGGGCGATGCCCCTGTACCACACAAGGGCGATGCCCCTGTACCACACAAGGGCGATGCCCCTGTGACCCTCCACAAGGGGCTGCCGCCCCTTGAACCCTGCGGAAGCGTGCCTTTTGGATAGGGGCTTCGCCCCTATGACCCCACAAGGGGCTGCCGCCACTTGAACCCTGCGGAAGCGTGCCTTTTGGATAGGGGCTTCGCCCCTATGACCCTGACAAGGGGCTCCGCACCCCTTGACCCGCGCAAGCGCAAGGGCGCTTGACCCCGCTGCAGAACCCACATGCTCCCTGCAACTTTTTGAAAGGAAATACAACCCAATGGAACAAAATTACGTGGAGTCGATCCACCCGAATGAGAAGCTTATAGAAAGAGATATAGAAAAGGAAGTAAAGCAGTCGTTCCTCGATTACTCCATGTCCGTTATCGTCTCCCGTGCGCTTCCGGACGTCAGAGACGGGCTTAAACCCGTACACAGACGTATAATCTACACCATGAACGATGCCGGCAATACCTCCGATAAGCCGTACAGAAAGTGCGCATATACCGTCGGTGAGGTTCTCGGTAAATATCACCCCCACGGTGACGCTTCTGTATATGATGCAATGGTGCGTCTCGCACAGGACTTCTCTCTGCGCTATCCAATGGTGGACGGTCACGGAAACTTCGGTTCGGTCGATGGCGACCCGCCGGCTGCTTACCGTTACACAGAGGCAAGACTCGCTAAGATCGCAAATGAGATGCTCGCCGATATCAACAAGGATACTGTGGATTTCGGCACCAACTACGATGATAAGCTCAAAGAACCTACCGTTCTGCCGTCAAGATTCCCGAATCTCCTTGTAAACGGAAGTATCGGTATCGCCGTTGGTATGGCAACAAATATCCCCCCTCACAATCTCTGTGAGGTAATAGATGCCATAGATCTTCTTATAGACAATCCCGATGCAGGAATAGAAAGTATCATGAGCTGCATCAAAGGTCCCGATTTCCCCACAGGCGGTGTCATTATGGGGTATTCGGGAATACGCTCCGCATACTACACCGGCAGAGGTAAGATCACCCTCCGCGGCAGAGCCGAGATAATAGAAGAAAAAACTCATACCCGCATCGTTGTCACTGAGATACCTTATATGGTGAACAAGACACGTCTGCTCGAATCTATCGGCGCACTGATGCACGACAAGCGCATAGAAGGGATCGCAACACTCCGGGACGAGTCCGACCGGACAGGTATGAAGATAGTAATGGAGCTCAAGCGCGACGCAAACGCAAATGTAGTGCTTAACAAGCTCTACACCTACACTCAGCTCCAGGATACCGTCGGCGTTATTATGCTCGCTCTTGTGAACGGCGAACCAAAAGTTCTGCCGCTCAAGGATATGCTCACGAACTACCTTGATTTCCAGGTAGATGTAATCGAGCGCAGAACACGATTCGATCTTGAAAAGGCTCGCAACCGCGCTCACCTGCTGCAGGGATTCATGCTTGCAATAGACAATATCGACGAAGTGATCGCGATACTGCGTTCGAGCAAGACCGTGCAGGAAGGTAAAGACCGCCTTATGGAACGCTTCAGAGAGGCAGATCTCGGTCAGCTTCTCACACGCGCTATGGACGATCAGTACAAGAATATAGCTTTCGAGCATGAAATAGGACTTTCAGAAGCACAGGCAGACGCTATCGTGCAGATGCGTCTTGCACAGCTCACCGGACTCGAAAAAGAGAAGATAGAAGAAGAACTTGCCGAGATAATGGGCAAGATCGGCGGATTTATGGAGATCCTTTCGGATAAGTCAAAAGTCTATGCCGTTATCCGTGAAGAGCTCGAAGCTATCAAGAAAAAATACGGCGATGAGCGCCGTACATCTATAGAGCAGGTAAGCGGTGAAGTCGATATCGAAGACCTGATACCGGTGGAAGAATGTGTTCTTACCTACACAAATCTCGGATACCTGAAACGTCAGCCTATGGAAGTTTACAATCTCCAGCGCAGAGGCGGAAAGGGAGTTTCCGGCATCAAGCAGCGTGACGAGGATTTTGTCGAGAACGTGTTCATTTCTTCATCGCATGACAATCTCCTCTTTGTGACGAACAAGGGCAATATGCACAAGATCAGGTGCTTTGAAGTTCCCGAGGGCTCACGTCAGAGCAGAGGTACTAACGTTGTGAACCTGATCCAGCTTGAAGAGGGCGAAAAGATCGCCGCGATAATGAAGACTCCCGACTTCGCGGAAAACAAGTTCTTTATCTGTGTCACAAAACAGGGCAAGATAAAGAGGACTCCGCTCTCCGCATTCAAAAATATACGCAAAAAAGGACTGCGCGCAATAAATCTTGCCGAAGACGACGAGATCGCAGCTGCACACATCACCGAGGGAGATTCGGGAGTGCTTGTTGCCACACACAACGGAAACGCTATCTGCTTCTGGGAAACAGATGTACGCAGCATGGGAAGAACAGCTTCCGGCGTTCGTGCTATCAGGCTGCGTGAAGGCGACTACGTTGTCGGCGCGACCAAGGCGTACAACGAAGAGATGACGATACTGACAGTTACCGACAGAGGACTCGGACGCCGCACAGAGCTTCTGAAATATCCTATGCGCAAGAGAGGCGGATATGGTGTCCTCAACTACAAGGTAAGCGACGAAAAGGGCTATGTCTGCGGAATCCGCGCCCTCGGCACCGATGATGATGTCATACTTATCAGCTCCGACGGCGTTATCATACGTATCCGTGCCAACGATCTGCGCAACATGGGCAGATACGCTACCGGCGTGCGCGTAATGAGACTCACCGAAGATAACAAGGTCGTTTCATTCACACGTACCGAGCATGATGACAGTCAGGAAACAGAGGCTGTGGAGCAGGAATCCGAAGAAGATATCCGCATCTCCGAAGCCGAAGAAGCTGCCGAAGTCCTCACAGACGATGATGCCGATACAGATGATGAGCCTGAAACAGATGACAGCTCCGACAGCGATCCCGGCGAATCAGATGAATAACCGACCTTCCGCTCAGGATCGGATCTCAGTCAGAAAAAAGCAAATAGCACAGAGTTCATTCAAACTCTGTGCTATTTGTTTTTTCAGCCCGAAGCTGTGATAGTTACTTCTTGTTCTGTTCTTTAAGAAGATCTCTGATCTCGGTAAGCAGAAGCTCTTCCTTGGTAGGCTCCGGCGGTGCTGCTTCTTCAGCGGCTGCTGCTTCTTCTTCCTTCTTCTTGCCGATAGACATGAGCTTGTTTACGCCCTTCATCAGCAGGAATATGATAAGTGCCATTATAAGGAAGTTTATAACTGTGGTGAGGAAATGTCCATAATCAAGAGAAAGAGACTTGATCGTATCAAAATCGCCTGCCGCTTCAAGAGCCGCATACTTCTCAGCAGATACCCACGGAAGTCTTATCATTCCGGCGATCTCGGATCCGCCCACAGATGCGATAAGAGGATTGATGAAGTCAGTCGTGAGCGCTGTAACGATGCCTGAAAATGCACCGCCGATCAGTACGCCGACTGCCATATCCATTACATTCCCTTTTAACGCAAATTCCTTGAATTCCTTCATGAAGCCCCTGCCCTTTTCGGCTGCGGCTTTTGCCTTATTGTCTGCCATTTTATTTTTCTGTCCTTTCATTTATAATCACCCGCGTGGGTATAATCACCCGCGTGGGTATAATCACCCTCGTGGGTTATTAACTATCTGTTACGCCGAATGCGAGGATCCCGAAATAATCCTTTTCAAATCCTTCATGCATCTTCAGCTCAACTGTGTGAGTCTCAGCCTTTCCGTCTCCCTTGTGTACAAGCTGCGGAACGGGATTGCTCCAGCCGTCCTCTGAGCTGCTGTTCACCGAAGTCTCAAGCTCTCCGTCGATATATACGTCTGCTGTGGCAAATCGCTTGCTCTTATTGCAGTGATATACGATGAACAGATCGTCGAACGTCATCTCGAAGCTTATGCCCTCGTTGTCGCCGCCTTTTCTCGTCCAGCCGTTGGGGAACGTGTTAAGCACCTCAGTCTCGCTGTATTCTCCTATAGATACGGGAGTGATATTCCCATTGTCAAGCATACTCATCTCTACGAATGAATCGCCGTACAGCGGTGTGACGTCCTCAACTTTTTTTACATCGGGAACCTCATGATCCCCGTAACTAACGCCTTCAAGCACACTTTCATACATTTTTTCGACCATTTCGGCTATCAGTATGCTGCCGTCGGGATTCGGGTGGGCACCGTCGTTTGAGTATTCTTCCCAGGTCATTATGCCGTTGTCGATAGCCCACGACAACCCGTCGTTCAGGCTTATCATCGGCAGACCGTAATTATATCCGATCTCACTCTGATGATCCTGACAGGTATAGCCGATATCCGTGCGCATAAACATAAGTATCACAGCAGGATCGGATTCGCTTCCGTACGCTTTGCGGACAAGGCACTCATAAGCTTCCTTGCTGACGCTGTCCTGAGCGTCATTCACGGCAAACTCGATAAATACGAGATCGGGATCGCCATAGGCACCGAGCACGTCACGGTCGAAGCGTATCAGTCCGAGAGTTGAGGGAGTACCGCTCATTCCGGCGTTTACATATCTGATCTTTGCATCGGGATATTTTTCGCACAGATAGTCGTATGTAAGCTTTGCCCAGCACTCTTCGGGCTTCAGCGTATAACCCTCGGTGATCGAACCGCCGATGTACGCAACGACTACTTCTTCACCTTTTTCAGCCTTTTCAAACACTTTCAGCAGCCGCTCTGTGTTTCCGGTCTGAAGCATAGCTTTTTCGATAATAAGCTGACGCTTTTCGGCATCGCTCAATTCTGAAAGATCGGGCTCGTCGGAAGTAACTGCCGGCTGTGTTGTTTTCTGCGGTTCAGCCGTTGTACCTTCTGTGCTTGTCTGCTCTGCTGCCGGACTGTCAGCCGACACGGCGGAAGTTGTCACGGCTTCGGAGGTATCCTCCGGCTTTGCGGAATTGGTGTTCCCACAGGAACACAGCATTAAAAGCGCTGCGGCAAATGCCGATAATCTCAAATAATTTCTGTTATGCATAATATTCACCCAAATAGCCAACTTACCAATATTAATTATACACCATTCCGGAAAAAAGTCAAGTGGCAAAATCCCTTTAAAGCAAATAAAATGTATTAAGCCGCCGACACACTGAATAATTCACGAAAGGACGTTAAAAATAATAACAGAAACCAAAATATCCGGAAAGGACGGTAATAAATATGACTATAAAACGAGGAGAAATATACTATGCGGATCTGAGTCCGGTGGTAGGGTCCGAGCAGGGCGGTATCCGCCCGGTGCTTATCGTACAGAACGATGTAGGAAACCGCCACAGTCCCACAGTCATTGCCGCTGCGATAACAAGTCAGCGTGAAAAGACCAAGCTTCCCACACATATATCGCTCGACGCTGTGAACTGCGGTCTTGCGAAGGACTCTGTGGTGCTTCTGGAGCAGGTACGTACATTAGATAAAAAACGACTTAAAGAACGTATGGGTGAACTCGACAGCACCGATATGCACCGCGTTGACGGTGCTCTGTCCGTAAGCTTCGGTCTTAACGCCCAGGGTTAGTATGAGTCTCTGCTTTTTATAATATGAGCAGATACTTAATGTCTGCTCATCAGCCAACAAATGGCTTCATAGCGCAGCTTGAAGCCATTTGTTCGTCCGAAGGACGAAATGAGCTTCCAGAAAGGGGGTTCCCTTCCTCTTCCTTCCCCAGTCTGACCTGATCTTGTCAGACTGTCTCCGGAAGCTCCCACTCCGCTGCCATTCTGCGGTATTTCGCGGCGCTTTCAGAGTCGCCGGTCTTTTCACAGCAGTCCGCAAGGAGATACAGATTGTCGGTTCCTCTTACAAATATCGTTATCACCGCTTCTGTCTCGAAAATGGCATCGTTCAGCCAGTCGAGAGCTTCGGCGTAGTTTTTGCAGTCATAGAAATAATGCCCGATCTCGCTGCATATCTCCGCACATGGCATTATCAAGGCTTCACGCAGGCAAAGGCGGAAAAATCCCTCTGTATTGCCGCTGAGACGGTATGCCCTCGCAAGTACACAGCGCGCTTCACGATGCTCGTCATCACTGCGTTTTTCATCACAGAGGCTTTGCTCAAAAAACGGCACAGCCTGCATCAGATCCTCTGTGTCGCCTGCAATGAACAGTTCTTTCGCATACATGGAATGAAGCACTTTATCCAGCCTCATTCCCTTTTTTATTGCTTTTCTGAAAGTTGCAATATCGCGCTTTGAATGGTTCCCTTCCGCGAGGTGCTGTATCTCGATATCGCTGTTGTATATGACAGGATCAAGCCGAACTGTTTCATGCACCGGATTTATCCACTCAAATGTGCGTATGCGCCTGAACAGTTTCGGACGCAGTTCGCGCTTTGAATTGTATGTGGTATTTTCTTCCATGAAATTAAGATAATGCATCTGAACGATCTCGACTTCAGGAGGAAGAAGCTGCTTTACCTGTCTGAAAAGCCGGATATTCTTCTCATCTATGACCTCATCGGCATCGGCAGTGTATATGTAATCCATTGTTGCTTTTGAGAAAGCGAAGTTCCTCGCTGCCGAAAAGTCGTCTATCCACTCAAAATCGTATATTTTGTCGGTATATTCCGCAGCAGCAGCCTTTGTTCCGTCCGTTGAGCCGGTATCGACAATTATTATCTCGTCCGCGATCGGTTTTAAGCTGTCAAGGCAGGCACGCAGTCTCGGCTCTTCATTCTTAACTATCATACAAACCGATATTGTCATTCTGTCCTCCCAAGCACTATGGCATTCCAGCCCTCTGCGTTTTTACGGGTCTTTACTGAGAATCCGGCTGAGGTGAGCGCAGCGAGCACCTCATCGAGACGCTCGTCGATTATTCCGGAAACTATCAGTGTACCCTCCGGTTTCAGGAATCCTCCGAACAGTCCGCTCATTGCGATTATAACATCTGCAACGATATTTGCCGTGATGATGTCATAGCCTGCGCCTATCTTTTCACGAAGCGGACGGTCATCTATAATATTTCCGCGATAAGCGCTGAATCTGCTGTCATCGAATCCGTTTTTCCGCACATTTTCGGCAGCGGTATTCACCGCGTTCTCGAAAACATCTGCCATTACGACATTATCCGCGCCGAGGAGCAGTCCCGCTATCGACAGTATGCCGCTCCCGCAGCCGAGATCGAGCATTTTCTCTCCGCCGTTTATCACTTCTTCAAGCAGCTCCATAACCATTTTTGTGGTATGATGCTGTCCTGTTCCGAAGCTTGAAGCCGGATCTATTTCGAGTATCTTTCTGCCGTCGGCAGGATCGACACTTTCCCATGACGGCTTTACCGTAAGCTTTTTTCCGACATTGAACGGTTTGTAATACTGTTTCCAGTTATTCGCCCAGTCTTCCTCACGCACGCTGTCTATATGTATCTCCAGACTTCCGTAAAAGTCCGGATCCTTTGCGTGAAGCTCGGCAAGCGCACCTTTGAGTTCGGCGAGAGTTTCAAGTCCCTGAGCATTGTCCTGGAGATACAGGGTTATATGCGTGGGAACTGTTTTTAGTCCCATAAGGTCATCATCAACATAATCCCAGTTTGCGTTCTTGTCGTTCAGAAACTCGTCAAAATCCGCGCTGTCGTGTATGACAAAACCTGTTATGCCCAGCTCTGAGAGCTGCATAACAAGAACGTCCACCGCCTTTGACTCGGTATATACATCTGTCTGTAAAAAATCCATTGCAATTTCTCCTTTTCACATCCTCTGCTTCTATTATGCATTATTTTCTTTAAAATTGCAATAGATAAAATTAAAATTAGCATTTTTTGTTCTTTCTGTCTCAACTCTCTGCCGGGATCCGAAAGTGAGTTTTCCTTTTATAAAGTCTCATATTCACACTAATTCTGAAACTGTGCAGATGCTTGTTGATTTCCGTCAGGGAGCCGCCTTTCAGGAAGGAGAGAGTATGGAGGGGTTCGGGGAGGGTAGAGGGAGGGAAACTCCTTTCCCCGTGGGAAAGGGGGTTCACTTCCTCTCGTCTCCCCGCATCTCAGCCGCCGTAAAGCTCGCCGAGCAGCCTGTAATACCAGGCTGCCGAGCCGGTGTACATTGACCAGCCTCCCCTGCCGTAACATTCAGGATTTGTATAGATATCCGCCGACATGAAGTAGGGCTCATTCCTGTAGGCGCTGTTTCTTTCCGCCGGACACAGAGCAAGCGCAAGCTTTTCCGCCGTCTTCCGGTCGCCGCTGCGGAGAAATGCCAGTGCAAGCCATACTGCCGCATGAGTGTACTGTCCTCCGTTCTCGCGGATACCCTCAGGATAGCCGCGCACATAGCCGGGATCTTCATTCGACTCCGGATAATAAGGCGGATCAAACAGCTTTATTATCCCGTTCTTTTCATCATACAGCTTATCAAGCGCCGCTTTGAGCGCACTTGCGCTTCGCTGTCTGTCCGGAAGTCCCGCAAGTACCGCAAACGCCTGCGGCAGAAGGTCTATGCAGCAGCACTCGTTTCCTGCCGCTCCCATTTTGTTTCCGTTATCATAAAATGCGCGCAGATAATAGCCGTTCTCGAAGGCGCTGTCGTCTGCCGCCGCAGTAAGCGAGGACGCACGCTTCTCAAGCTCCGCCGCATATCCGTCATCTCCGAGCTTCCGGCTTATGGGTGCGAACAGTTTCACTACCGCGATATAGAACATCGAAAGCCAGACACTTTCGCCTATGCCGTCCTCACCTACCCGGTTATAGCCGTCGTTCCAGTCACCGCTCCCCATTTTTATCAGCGAATGTGAGCCTGTCCGGTAGCATCTGTCGAGCGCCTTTACGCAGTGCTCATATACGCTTGCGGCAACTCCGCTCTGTGTTACCTGTATATACTTTTCATGCAGATTTCCAAGCTCGTCGCCGTTTATATAGCTCACATTCTCACCGAAAATACCGATATCACCGGTAACTCTGAAATACTCGGCAGCCGCATAAGGCAGCCACAGCATATCGTCCGAGCATTTCGTGCGGATCCCCTTTTTTCCCTCGTCTGTCTCGTGCCACCAGTGCAGCACATCACCTGCAATGAACTGTGAACCGCAGCAGCGCAGTATCTGCCGCTTTGCCTCAGACGGCATGAAATACACCGCCGCTGTGCTGTCCTGGAGCTGATCCCTGAATCCGTAAGCTCCGCCGTTCTGATAGAAACCGCTTCTTGCCCGCATACGACAGCCGAGTATCTGCCACGGCAGCCATACATTATAGAGTCTGTCAAAAGTGTCATTGCCGCTGCTTATCATCGGGTGACGCTCGTATTTTACCGCAAATTCCGACGGAAGAGCATTATTCAGCACCGTAAGCATCTTTTCAGCGTCCGTTGTGCTGAAGCACATCGAAAACTTCACATCAGCGACCGAGTGTGCGGGGATCTTTACTTTTACGGTAACGGCAGCGCAGCTGTTCGCAAACGGTCTTACTTCTCCGTTCACCTCACCGGCAAGAAAACGCTCTCTGTCCGTTGTCATAACACAGTCAGCATTGCAGCCTACCGCCATCTCACCGGAGAAGCCGGCGTTTGTGTGATTGCGGATGATTACCGAATTATTCCCCCTGCGATATGAGAGCTTCGCGCCGTAATTGGTCATTTTCCTGTCCGCGGCAAGTACCGGCTCGGTGTAATACGACAGTGCGCACTGCTTTTCGATGTCACCGGTATTCTCGATGCGCACGGTAAGGCGCTTCCCTGTTCCTGACTGCAATACCCCGACCTCTGTGCGGAAGATGAGCTTTCCGATTCGTGAAAGATACTCTGCTTTTCCCGGAGAAAAGACCGCAGTGCTGCCGGATACGATATCATAATATCTGCCGAGCCCCTTGACAAGCAGCATCTCGCCGTTGTTGTCGCGCATGATGTCGTTGTACCACGGGGTAAGCTTGTTCTCACGGCTGTTCATCGCGTATGAGAAACCGAGTGAATTCTGCGAAACGATGCAGCCGAATTCTTCAGAAGCTATGACGTTGCAGAGCGGGTGTCCCTTCTTCTTAATGATATAGCCGCTGTCCCTGAACCCTTCCGAAAGTCCCGTCTCATACGGCTCTGCGGGAATGATATCCATCAGCTTTTCCGGCGGCCGGCGCAGTTCTCCCTTTCCGAAAACATACACTGCCGATTTCATTATAAATGCAAGCTCGTCGGAAGTCAGCTCAGAATACATTACGGGATAGATGCACTTCTCACCGCCCGATGAAAGAAACAGCGCGCGGGATTTGTCAGCGATGTTGTCACACAGCATTATCACATCAACGGGTGTGCCGCATTCAGACAGCCCCTTAGCCATAAGAGCGGCAGCTTCGGCACGGGATTCATCACTTCCGTAGATATACACGGCAATAGGACGGTCGCCGCTTATGCCGAACCTCCAGAGCGTATCCTGACCGAGAGACGAGCGCGATTCAAGTATTTCCTCGGAAAAGACGTCCGCACACAGCATCGCAGGGAGCATTCCCCTTGCAAGTCTTCCGCAGAGCGTTGATTTCGGCAGCGGCGATACCGCGGCGCCATAGGGAGAATCCGGATCGTCGGAAGGGGCAGTTTCTCTCACCTCAAGAGCAAGCCCGATGACCTCTTCCCTGCTCTCACCGCAGCAGATGAACAGCGCGTTGCGGTATTCAGAATCCCCGGGAATATCGGCGGCAAGACGTACAAAGATGCAGGGAGTGGGAATTGCCGCTTCATCGGAGCGTCTGAGCGCAAATCCCTTCGAGAAGTCGGCAGGCTTGTTGTGCTCCAGCACATTTTCACGCGAGAAGGAATATTTCATTTCCCCCGTTTTGCGGAATCCCATAGCCAGCCATGTCTCCTTGCCGTCGGCGCGATCCCTCCTGCGGGCAAGGAAAAGCTCGTTCTCAACATCGTATATCGGCTTTATGAAAAGCTCGGCAAATGCCGGGTGAGCTATGATGTCCGCCTCAGGCGCAAGCGCGGGACGCAGATATGCATAGATCTCAACGCTCCTGTCGTAATGAAAGGTGTTTTCGATAACGATATCGCGCACAACAGCCGCCTTTTCTCCGAATACCGAAAGCCGCATACCGCAGGCAAGACCTGTGGAGACAGTGTAGTATTCGGACGAATTTTCGCGGAATGTGACGCTCCTCTTTATGGGAACATCACCGGCGAACTGCGTCATATAAAAAGGTATCTCCGCGTCTCCCTCCCTGATGCCGATAAACAGGCCGTCCGGACGGCGCAGATGATCGCGTATCGGATAAGTCACAGCACGTCCGTCATATCTGTCCGCACAGAGTCCGGTATCAGACGCGAATACCGTCATTCTCATATTTGAGATCACGTTGAACCTCGGACGCAGAACAGAAAACTCGTCGTATGTCTCGCTCCTGTTGTCAGCGGCACTGCGGTCACGGAGCTTTTCGATATCCACGACAACCTCACCTGCCATTACTCTTTCTTCAAGCAGCTCGTCAGCACGCTGCATAGTCTCATCTGACATGAAAAGCTTTCGCAGCCTCCCTTCACAAAGTGTATTGGTTATTCCGCAGATGCTCATTCCCACATGATGCGCCATGTGGCTCTTTACAACGGCGGCAGCGGCTCCGGTCCTTGCGCCGGTAAGATCCACCGCTTCATAGAATCCGTATTTTGCGTGTGAAAACGCCTTGTCCGCAAGTCGGGATATATTCTTCATACACTCCGAAAAGCTGTATGAAAGCGCAAGAAAACTCGAATACGGACTGACCACATATTCTCTGTCCATTCCCGCACAAAGAGCGAGCTTCTGAACACCGTGAGCTTTGTACTGATAGTTGAGCTCACGGTCGAAGGCATAATATCCGCTCTCCGACACGCCGAAAGGAAGATGCATAGCGCGTCCTCTTTCTTTCTGACAGTGCACGGCATAGCCCAGCGCCTCATAACAGAGGCTGCCGCGCTTGGATTCAAGCAGCAGCTCAGGCATGAAGTATTCAAACATCGTCCCTGACCATGCGATAGGTCCGGCGTAATATCCGTCCCTGCTCATTACCCTCGAAAGCGCCCGCCAGTGAGACCGGTCGGCTTTTCCCTGTGCTATCGCAAAAAAGCTTAACATTCTTGCCTCGGACATAAGCATATCGTAGCAGTTAGGAGCTTTTTTACCTGTGTCTGAATCAATTCCCACAGAGAAAAGCTTTCGTGACTTGTTATAAAATATCCCGATGTCCGCGTCCGAGATGAGCCGCCCGATCCTGCGTATAAGAGGGCTTGAAGGTATATCGCAGATAAGCTTCTGCTTTACCGCAACGAGACAGCAGAGAAAATTACCGCAGTCAACCGATGAGACGAACGGGTCTATCACGGTGAGCTTGTCTGTCGAATACCAGTTATAAAGGTTTCCGCGGTATTTCGGGAGATGCTCGGCTGTGGTGATCGTGCGGTCAAGCAGAGTTATAAGTCTTTCGTTATCTATGAATCCCAGCTCATTTGCGCATACGCAGGACAGCAGATACATTCCGATATTTGTAGGAGAGGTGCGGTGAGAAACGCGGAAGACCGGCGAATACTGCACATTGTCAGGCGGAAGATAATTGTCCTCGGCAGTCACTCTGTCGGTATAAAATCTCCATTCACGGCGCGCCTCTTCGGTGAGCTGATTACGATCGGATTCTCTGACAGGCTTTGTTCCGGCATTATATACCTTGTCGCAGAAGACCGACACCGGCAGACAGCAGGCGATGAGAAGTCCTATGACCGCGTTGAAGATATTCCCGAAATAGACACTGACACCGAACAGCAGCGCTCCGAGAAGGCTTGCGGGTACCATTCCGGCAAGCCCCACAGCTGATGTGCTGTCAAATGCTGAGGCTGTCTGCCATTCAAGAAGTCTCCTTCCCGTTATCATTCGCCAGATCGAGCGCACCTGCGCATCAAGCCCGATAAGAGCGTTCTTGCCGAGGAATATTATCTCCGCGAAGATCCGTGAAACGAGCTGACGTGTAAGTGAGGTTATGGGTGCGTAGAACTCGCGGGTATTTGAAAATCCAAGCCCTCTGAAAGCAGCAGGGATCAGCCCGAGAATAAACGGCATTGTCACCGAAAGCACCGCAACTATCGCGGAAAGCAGCGCGACAGCTCCGCCCATGGGGCTCGTGAAGAACAATATCAGCACCGCGTTCAGAGGAGTCATCGCCCGTCGGACGTTATCTATGAGCTTATATTTTGTGAGCAGTGAGAGATCCTTGCTTGCCATGAACCGCAGGTTCTGGAAATCCCCCCTGATCCAGCGGTGACTGCGCTTGAAGAATCCCTTTGTTGTCGGAGGGAGACTGTCACTGAATTCGATATCTCCGCAGTATGCGGTCCCAAGGATACCGCCTTCTATTATGTCGTGGGAAAGAACTCTTTCCTCCGGCAGTCTGCCCACACAATTGCGGTAATATCTTCCGGTGCGGATAAGTCCCTTTCCGGTGAAGGTCCCCTCTCCGAAACGGTCGAAATACAGCTCGGAGGACATACTGTCATAGACGCTTGCACCTGAGCAGCCGCCCGTCCCGAAAAGGCGTGTAAGCCCTGTCCTGAGCGATGCCGAAAGAGATGTGGTAATACGAGGTGCAAAGATACCGTATTCGCTGTTGCAGGGGTGTATCGCAGCAGCGATAAGTGAATTTATGCTGTCCATAAGCGGCAATGTATCATAGTCAAGAGCGCAGACAAACGGCACACCGATGTAACTGCTGATATTCCCGTAAACCGCACGGAACGATACCTTATCTCCGCAGATAAAGCGTATAAGGTCTTCTACCGCGCCCCTTTTGCGTTCTCTGCCCTGAAATTTCCGCTGTGTTCGGCTGTAGGCGCGGTGACGGAATATTATCGCGGTCTTTCCGTCGGAATTTTCATAAGCGCGTTTTGCAGCCTGCAATATTGCATCATCTGCGGGTATCTCGGCATCAAGCGCAGGCGGCAGATCGCACAGCAGACAGCGGCTTATGTTGCGGGTGTTGTTTTTGAGTCCGGCCCGCCTCAGTCTTTCAAGGCCGTCACTGATATCCTTTTCGGAGGATACAAGCACCGACAGAGCGCAGACTGCTTCATAATTCTCGGCTTCGGAAAGCTTTGCGGAAGGAACGCCCCACACATTCTTCCCTCTCAGCAGCATAGCGTCGATGAGTATTTTTGCAACTGCCGCTGCCGGAGCATATACGGCGATACCAGCGACCCAGCCGACAAACACGGCGGTCAGCGCACAGATACCAAGTGCCATGACATTCTGGAGCAGCAGGTAATAGTGGATATTTACATTCGGGAATAACCGGCGGACATCGCTTTTTATGACATCGCCGAGTCCGGTGCCGGAATGTTTTGAGGTAATGAGATACTCTGAGGCAAGCTTTCGCTCATCTATCCCGGCTGCCTGAGAACAGCGTGTGGTCGCCGCGCGCATCATTGCACGTGTGTTTTCATCTGAAAGCTCGTACTCCGATTCGCCGGAATATCTGATGCAAAGGGGGTTGAGCTGTTCGTTTATATGCTCCGCGTCAACATCTGCCGATGCATAAATGAGATCACGCTTTTCACCGTCAGATGAAGCTTTGAGCAGGGCGGCAAACCTTACCTGCCACATAAGCGTCATGAAGTCGGCGTTGTCAAGAACGTCCGCGTAAGGCATAAGCGCCTTTTCGACACTCTCGGTCGTAAGCTCGTCAGTGTCGCTCAGAGCGTATGTTATAAGCGGAAGACTTCCCGCCGAGTGTACACGGAAATCCGGTATCTCCCCGATAAGTGCGGTTATCTCAGCACACAGACGGTGCCCTCCCTGCGATCTCAGCCTTTTCCGCAGCCTGCGGAGCTGTTTCTTGTAAATGTCAAGCTTCGTATATTTCATATCCGGGATCTCCTTCTTAGGGAAACGATGATTAAAGATCGAGCGCAGCGACTGATCTTCTTCTAAGCTATTATTGACGGATATTACTAAAATTATTGCCAAAATGCCAAAAAAATGGTTTTCGGTATTGATTTTTTCGGAAATGTGTTGTATAATGTAAGGGATATTATCGGATAAGTAATGTGTCCTCAATAACTGCCAAAAGGCAGTTATTGACTGAAAATCTGCAAAACAGATTTTCAGATGTTGTGTAAATGCGCCTGCGGTGCATTTACACAACGGACACATTCCTTGATGTCAAGCTCATTTCGTCCT
>CAMOKN010000274.1 GCA_946617595.1 uncultured Clostridia bacterium | reverse complement strand
GCGCTGCTTCGTGCAGCGGTGCGCGCCTTTGGAAACCTTCTGAACGACTTCCTGTCGTTGCTGGCGCAAGTCAAGGAATTTCTGTGCAAGATGACGGAAAAGATGCAAGCAAGTCACGTGCAAAGGCATTAGCCGTGCTTTGTGCGGTATTGCCCTAATACGTATCCTGCAAAGTTATACGCCGAAATACCTGTTTTGTGTTGCAATTTTGCATCAGTTGTGATATAATCAGATACGGAATAATTGAAAGGATAACTATTATGGAATATATCACAAATATAGACAGATTACTTCAGGATCTTGATTCACGCCCGTGCGATCCCGATAAACCCGTTTCGCTCAATGCAGGCGTGAAGACAAAAGAGCTTTTCAGCTATCTGAAAAGCATTTACGGGAAAAAATTCATTGCCGGTCAGCAGTATCTTCGCCGTGATGAACCCGAAGATGATGTGTACTTTTCCGAGACGGGTGAACTTCCGGCGATCCGAGGATATGATCTTATGGATATGGATAAGGAAAAACACGACGATCAGGTGAACAGGGCTATAAAATGGGCAAAAGATACCGGCTGCATAATAACTATGTGCTGGCACTGGTATGCTCCCGACAATATGAATGATATGGAGCACTGTGACTGGTCGTTCTACTACAAAGATACAACTTATGACCATAAGACATCGTTCGATCTCCTTAAAGCAGTGGAATACGGAACTCCCGAATATGGATTCATCATTTCACGCATAGATAAGGCAGCAGATGCGCTCAGAAAATTCGGGAACGAGGGGATCCCCGTGCTGTTCAGACCGCTTCATGAGGCAAACGGCAGCTGGTTCTGGTGGGGAATACGCAAAAACGACAGAGAAAAGTGCATTGAGGCTTACCGCAAGCTCTGGTACATTATTTTCGACCGAATGGAAAATTTACATAAGCTTTCAAACATAATCTGGGTGTGGAACGGGCAGGATAAAGATCTGGAGGTACACCCCAATACCTTCGATATAGTCGGCGACGATATTTACAGCGAAACCGAGGACGATCATTCGTCGCAGAAGTCACGCTTTGAATATATCTCGGAAATGTCCCACGGAAAGCTCGTGACTCTCTCTGAGTGCGGATATATCCCGAAGCCGTCTGAAATGCGGAAGGACGGAGTCAAATGGCTGTGGTGGCTCCCGTGGTGGGGAAGCTTCGTTCACGCGGTTGATGAGCATTGGAAAACTCAGCTTGATGAAAACGGAAAACCGCTGAAAAATGAGAAATACATGAAGGGAAGTTTCCTTAAAGATACATTTGCGGACGAAAGTGTGGTAACGCTGTCACGTCTGCCGTTCTTCCGGGGTGAGGATTCGCTGCCGGAGAAATTCAGAAAAACGGAGAAATAAATGTCAAGAATCAGATCCGCCGCGTTTATTATTGCGGCAATCGCACTGCTTTCGGGCTGCGGTGCAGATAAAAAGCCCGAAACATCACCCGAACAGCAGACTGCCGGTCAGACTGCGAAGGAGTCGGTATCTGCCGATCCCGTACCTCTGGAAAAATACATCATCACCTGCGACGAGATCGCGGGAAAGGCTCTGAGTGACAAGAGCATCGAGCACCCTCGTACGATGCTTGTTGAGGACGATGTGATGATGACGGATATCATCGGGTACGATGTGAGCCTGACAAGCGACTACAGCGTAAATATCCAGCTGGTCAGCGCGGATCTGTTTGAACTGACGGTGATGAGAGTGCCGGAGGAGAACAGCGCGGCAGTTCTTGAAATGCTTGAAAAGCGGCGGGATTATCTGATAGAAATGGCTGCCGCGTATCCTAAACAGATACGTGCGGCAGAAGCGACTATAGTTTCGCACGTTGATGATGTGTATTTTCTGATATGCTCGGAAAATTCGACAGAGCTTGAAAAGCTTGTTATTTCCGCAGTAAAGTACAACTGAACATCGGCTCATTGACAGAAAGAGGTACAGATATGCTGTTTTTTAAGAAGAAGGAAAAAGATGTTCCCACAAATGAAAAGAAGGCCGCAAAGGCGATGCCGAGAACAAAGAAAGTACAGTTCATGCCAATGAAGACGGCAGAACTTACAGAGCTGCTCAACTCTGATATGTATGAGCTTACGAAGCTTGAGCCTGTGAATTACTACGCCGACAAGTCATCATATCTTCAATGTACGTTCTTTTTTCAGGAGGATTACAGTGAGATATATTTTGTTGTCGAACTTTATGACAATGATTTTTTGCGTTCATCGACGCCGTACTACAAAGCGGATTATGAGCTGATGAAGAAGACCGTTATCAAGTTCGGACAGCGGATATGATGACGGACAGCATTATTTCCGGATAACATGAAAGCACAGAACATTCAGTGTCGTTCTGTGCTTTTGATTATATTGAAGCGCTTACGGTCAAGCTCGGCAGACCGGATTATTCTTCCATCTGTTTTGAGAAATACATAGCTGCTGCTTTTACGAGAGCGGTCTGTTCGGGTGTTGCGTATTCGCTGCTGCCTCCGGAGAGCATTACCACAGCTCCGTTCACATCACCCTGCGCCACGATCGGAGCGCAGGCTATCGCATACTTGTCAACGCCTTCGATCGGGTTGATGCGCTTATCTTCAAGCGATGCATATACCAGAGGTTTTCTGCCTTCTATGACATCTTCGAGAGAACTTGATACACGCCTTTCGAGGACTTCTTTTTTCTGCATTCCGGAGACTGCGATAACATGATCGCGGTCGCATATCGCTGCCGGGCAGCCCCCGATCTTTGCAAGCACCTCGGCATACTGATCGGCGAGATCGGTTATATCGCCGACGGGGGAATACTTTTTGAATATCACTTCACCTTCTGAGTTCGTGAATATTTCCAGAGGGTCGCCTTCATTGACAACATTGACACGGAAGACCTTGTCCTTTCTGTTTGCGGAGGACTGGGCTATTTCGATATCCGCCGTGCCTTGCTCAAAATTTATGACTTCACCTTTGCTTGTGTCGATGTGCAGTATTCTGTCTATGTCTGCTTTCAGCCTGACGTCGATGTGATCCTCAAACACCAGTATGCGGTCACCGATCGTGTTTATATCACGCTTATCGAGCCTGTCCTTTTGCAGTATGCCGTCAAATATCTGCATAACGCTCTTTGCGGCACGATTTGCGCGGATAACTGTATTTGCGCTGTCAGCCGCAAGAATGATCTGGTTCTGCAAGCCGTCTATCCTGTCCTGTGCATCACTTATAAGCTCGTCATACGTCTGCTCAATGAGTGACGCATTATCACCGGCTTTCAGAACGTCACGGGTCTTTTGCATTATGAGCTGCTTAAGCTCTTCTTTTTCTTTCTCCATAAGCTCGCTGAGCTGTTCTGCTGCTGCAAAACTGTCGCGGGTCACTGTTGACTCATTGCGTATGGACTCTTCAAGAATATCAATCATATCCGACGAGTTGTCACGTACTTTTATAATATATGATCTGAGAATATCATCAAGCACGTCTGTTCTGATGTGATGAGATGTGCAGCCCTTTCTGCCGCGTTTCTGATACGAACCGCATATATATGCCGGCCTCAGATCTTTCCTGCTCATTGCGAACATAGGAGATCCGCAGTCTCCGCAGAACATTACTCCGGTGTACATATTCTCATTCTTTCTTATTCCGCGGTAGCTGCCCGATGTGCGCTGCTTCATAAGTTCCTGCGTAAGCGCGAATACGTTGTAATCTACTATTGCGGGGTGATGATCCTCAAAAACTATATGCTCGCTTTCCTCAGTGCGCCGGTCTGAACCGTTTATTTTTGTGCGCTGCCATTTATGCTGGCGAAGAGTTCCTATATAAAAATCATTTTCGAGCATTTTCTGAACTGTGATTATGCTCCATGTGTCCTTTACCTTTAATCTGCAATCGCTGCCGTCAAGTTCGATCAGTTCTTTCTGTCGCATACGGGGTGTAGGAAAGTGCATATCCGTGAGATAATTTGAGATCTTCTTGTATCCCCAGCCCTCATTATACAGCCGGAAGACTTCTCTTACGACCGCCGCTGAAGGCTCGTCGATCTCAAATATCCCTTTTTTGGCATTAGTTATTACATAGCCATAGGGTACGCTGCAGATCCACTCGCCTTTGCTCTGACGATTCTGTATCACGGCACTGACCTTTTTGCTTGCGTCTGTAACAGGCATTTCGTTGACAAAGAAGTACAGCTTTATCTTCATCCAGTCATCATTCTTCGGATAATCAACGCCGTCACCTATTGCAATAATGCGGATTCCCGTCTCAATGATGTCCTCGAACTCAGCAAGCCCTTTGCCCGTCCTGCGTGAGAAACGGCTGAGATCTTTGATGATGAATACATCGTAGGTGTGGTCAAGCAGCTTCGGGCGCAGTTCCATATACCCCGGACGCTGCTCAAACGTGTAGCCGGAGCGGTCACGGTCTTCGTAGTAATCCACCGATGCTGTCGGGAAGTGGAGCTTGCAGTATTCGGAAATTATCGCTTTCTGATTTTCGATACTTGTGTTGTCCCTGTCAAGCTCTGTGTCAACGGATATTCGTGTATAGGCGGCTATTTTCAGACTGTCCATGTTATAAATACACCCCATATTATTATTAACAACATTGTAACATATAGAGACTGTTTTGTCAATAGCGAGTGTGGATTATATATGGTAACAGCCGGTCAGAGCCGGAACGGATAAAGGAAAGCGCCGAGGGGAACCGGCTCTTAATATAATCTATTATATTCTACTGTATGAAAAAATGCGCTCTGACGTTAAGAAACTATTCAGAAGAAATTCTGAACATTTTTCGCTCAAAAATGACCAATGCTATCTGCGAAGGCATTAACAGTATGATTCAGGCTGCCAAACGTAAAGCTCGTGGTTATCACACTTTCGAAGGGTTTTCTTCCATGATCTATCTCATTGCTGCAAAACTTGAGCTCGCTTGTCCTAATCCGTTACGATTTTCGGAGTAGAACCTACCGCATAAGCCGTATTGACACTTTACGGAAAAAGGGCTATAATAGAACTATAACATTTGTCCGGAGGAAATAATGGAACTTTCACCGGTAACTGGGATTGGATATGAAATATTAGTAACACAGATGAAAATAAAAACAAACTTACAATAGGGAACCTCTAAAAACCCAATTTGAGAGAAAAGGAGCTATCCACTTTATGCCGCTTTGTATGCGCGCGTCCTGCGCGCTTTTGGCGGCAATACCACGGCTTCCTGCCGTGACCGTCTACTGCGTCAAACCTCCTAACCGGGCGTGGTCTCCCCGGTAGCGGGGAGGTGTCG